>CALLZL010000642.1 GCA_937859575.1 uncultured Chloroflexota bacterium | reverse complement strand
GCAACGAGCAGGTAGGCCAACCCCGGCGCCAGGCCCCCGCTGGCGACCGGCGCCGTCGGATGCTCGCGGTTCGGGCAGAAACGGCGATCGATCGCCACGGCGACGCCCGTCAGCACGAGGGCCGGCCAGCCGAAGGTTCGGTGTTCGCGTAACTGCAGTTGATCGTTGTCCATCTCGGCCAGAATATAGGCGGCCAGCAGCCGCTCGGCCGCCACAACACCATCACTGTGGAAGGGGGCCGTGATCGCAATACCGTAGCGCGCCACGCGCAACAGCTCGGCGAGAAAGGCCGGCCGATCGGCCGCCGGGACATGTTCGAGCACATCACAGGCGATCACAAAGTCGTAGCTTCCGTCGTCAAATGGCAGGTTTCGCCCATCGCCCTGAATATATCCCGGCAGATCACACGCCGGCTGATCAAGGGTCGTAACCTCATCGGCGGGCAGGAAGAGCGGCCCCGGCAGTAGTGGCTTCCCGCGTAGGGTCGGTGCAAGCCCACCGACATCTAAGACACGCAGTTGCGCCCGAATCACAGGCCTGGCGGCTTCAAGTGCTTCGGCAACCATCTGATAGCGTCCGTGCTGATCGAATGGAAGCACCGGTGGATTGGGGGGTGGTTGTGTCATTGGTTATTGCTTATCCTCGTGCCATACCCACTCGCCGCCGCTTGCAAGGATGCCGAACCGCTCGCGTACACTATCGCTCTGTACCGTCAGGCGGTAGAGTCGATCGTGGTGGTCGTAGGGATGCAGCATGCTTTTGTCGTAGATTGCGGCGCTGATCTGGTAGCGCCCACCGAGCAGGGGCAGTTCGGGAATCTGGTAATCGACATACCCCTGGCCGCTGATCCGGGTGATCTCGTAGCCATGGAAGCGCGTGTTCGGCCCACTGAGCAACATCCCGCCTTCGTGGTGCAGCCCGATACCGAAGATCGGCCCGGCGACCGCCGTATGTGCCCGGTAGTGGATACGCACCGTGAGCGCAGCGCCGGTCTGGAAGACTGTGCCCGGGCGGCCAGAGGCATCAAGCAGGCTCACACCGCTGATCTCGACCTCGCGGCTGCCGAAACGCTCGCCGCTCGCGGTCATCTCGCTGCGGCGGGCCAGTTCTTCAGCTTCACGCCGGTTGACCTCTTCGAGGTAGGCGTCGATCACGGTACCGGCATTGCCGAGCAAGCGCGGCTCGCCGCGTTCGAGCCAGATCGCCCGGTCGCACAGCGTGCGCACCGTTTCGAGGGCATGCGACACAAAAATGATCGTGCGCCCCTGCTGGCGAAACGCAAAAATGCGCTCCATGCACTTGCGCTGGAAGGCCTCATCACCCACCGCCAGCACTTCATCGGTGATCAACACCTCGGGATCGACCGACACGGCCACAGCAAAGGCGAGCCGGGTATACATGCCCGACGAGTAGTGTTTCACTTCCATGTCAAGAAAATCGGCCATGTCGGCGAATGCAACAATCTCATCGAGACGTGCCTGCATATCGCGCCGGCCGATGCCGAGCAGAGAGCCGTACAGGAAGACATTCTCGCGGCCGCTGAGGTCGGGGTGAAACCCGCTGCCGAGTTCGAGGAGTGCAGCAATACGCCCGCTGACATGCACACTGCCGCTGGTCGGCTCAAGAATGCGTGTCATCAGTTTGAGTGCGGTACTCTTTCCAGCACCATTATGCCCCACCAGCGCAAAACTCTCGCCACGGGCAATACTGAAGCTCACATCGCGCAGCGCCCAGAAGGAATCCCCTTCCACGCGCCGTCGCAGCATGCCGGCCACGCGCCCCTGCAATGTATCGCTGCGGTCGCGGTTGATGGTGAAGCGCTTGCTGACGCCGCGAAACTCAATGACGGATGTCATACTCACAATCGCTCGCCAAACTCGCCGCTGCGGCGCTGAAAGAACCAGTACCCGAATGCCAGCACGATCAGGGATGTCAGGAGGACGCGGAGGACGCTATCGAGCCCTGGCAGGCCCGGGGTCGGCACCAGGCCACTCGGAACCGTGTTGCCATACAGGATCTCGCGATAGAAATCGACCAGTGAGGCCATCGGATTGAGCCAGCGAACGGCCTGTGCCGCAGCGCCGCCGATGGCATCGAGCGAATAGACCACCGGGGTGAGGAAGAACCAGAGCTGGATCAGGATGCCGATCAGGTGAACAGCATCACGAAAGAAGACAGCCAATGCGGCAAGGAACAGTGCCATCCCGGCAAGGAAGATTGTCTGGATGATCAAAAGTCCCGGCAGGTATGCGATCGTCCACGAGAGATTACTGATGCGCCCGCTCCCGCGCAGCGGCGGGTAGATCGCCTGTCCCACCGCCATGACCAGCAAGAGCATCGGTAGCGAGAGCATAAAGTTCAGCAGGCTCGAGAGTACCGCCGTCAGTGGCAGGACTTCGCGTGGGAAGAAGACCTTTTTCACCAGCGGGGCATTTTCGATCACACTGCGTGCGCCGCTCGAAACCGCTTCAGCGCAGTAATTCCATGGCAACAGACCCACGATCAGAAAGACCGGGAACATTGCGATCCCCGATGGCAGAAAGATACTGAACACCAGCCAGAAGACGAGCATCAACAACAGCGGTGCGAGTTGTGTCCAGAGATACCCAAGCGCGCTACCTTTGTAGCGTACCCGCATATCGCGTAAGACCAGGTTGCGAATAAGCTCGCGGTAACCCCAGAGTTCGCGAATTTTGCGCATGACGCCGGCACTACGGTCGATCACGATCCCGGCACCACCAAACAGCATGCCGACCACCACCGCCACCGCCAACAAAAGCGGGATGCGCCGGTCGATCGGCACTGTCGGCAGAGCGGCCCGGCTGCTGCGATAGGCATCACTCGTGCGATCGACGGCGAAGCGTGCCTCGTGGGCGCTGTACAGATACGTCAGGGCATCGCGTACGGTGCGGCTGGCACCAATCATGCGCTGGATCTCGCTATCGAGCGCTGCCGCATCACCAGGCAATGTCCGATTACGGCGCAACTGAAGTGCCGGAAGTTCGATACGGCTGATCTGCTCTTCGCGCACTTCGAGTGCCCGCGTCAGATCGCTCAGCTCCTCGGCCGGCAGTTGATCGACGGTGATATCGGCGGAGACCGGCTCGACGGCGCGGTTGAGTGGGAAGGCCGAGGTGCGAATGATTTCGCGCAACAACAGTTGGAACGGTGTATCGGGTGGACGCCCTTGCAGTGCGACAACCAGCTCCCAACCTAGCAGGTTGCGCAGGATCTCGCGCCCACCGGCAGCCCGCACATGGCGTGCCAACGCCTCGGCGGCTTCGTCGGCCAGTTGCTGTGCTTCGGTTGGTGTTCGCCCGAGGGCGATCACATCGATCCGCCCATCGTGCTGTGCAGCAAAACGTACGCTGAATGTCGGGGCACCCAGATCCGGATGACGTGCTTTCAGTAGTTCGAGGGCCTGTACTTCAACAGCGCGAAAATCATCATCAGGGCTACCGTTGGTATACAGTTCGCGATAGCGCTGTGCAACATCAATGGTTGTGGCGGCTGCCGCTTCGTACCGTATCGGCTGCGAAAGGATGGGGGGGGCTGCAACAAGCAGGGCACCCAGGGTGCAGATTACCAACCAGAGCCATTCGTAGATCCGCAGCGGCCCGCGCCGGCTGGTAAGCGTGCTGATGGCGGAGGTCGTTACGCTGGCCACAGGGTGACCTCCGCCGTCTGGCCGGCTGCCAGATCAATAATCAGGAGCTGATCCCGGATGCGGGTTGCCTCGACCGGGCTGCCATTGATTGTTGCACTACCGATCGCAAATGGCGCCTGTAGCGTCAGGCCGGTCAGGGTATGGGTTGCCGGGTTGTTGAGCGACAGGCGAACTTCACCATGTAACGACTGATCCGGGTGCTCGACGGCCTGGATCGACACGGCGGTGCGTGCCTGCTGCCAGTCGGCAATCTCGGCCAGTGGGGCGATCCAGAGCCGGCCGGCAGCGCGTTCGGCGGCAGCGCGTTCGACGACACTGCGCCAGGCGGCGATCTGCGCCGGCGTGATCACCTCTTCGGTATGGGCCCACAGGTCGATCATGCCGCCAGCAGCAATTGTACGCTCGATCACTTCAATGGCCTGCGGAGCGCTCTGTTCCGTCAGGTAGAAATCAGGGCAGGCCAGGATCTGTTCGTGCCCCGGTATCGGCCGGCAGTGTGGATCGGCTGACGAGACGATCTGGAATTGCGGTTGGCGTGGATTCCAGCTGGTGCGTGTCACCGAGGTGATCCCGGCGGCGGCCAGTTCTTCCCAGGCGTCAAAACTCATACCGGCACTACTGCTCCAGGGGAAGGCCAGCGAACGGGCGGCTGCCACGCCATGGTCGGCGGCAACCACACGCCATTCCTGTAGATCGGCACGCCACTCCTGCGCCGAGGCGAGGCCGCCATGCAAGTGGCTGAAGGTGTGGCTCTGGATGTCGTGGCCGGCCTGCCGGAGCGGTGCGATCAGATCGCCGAAATACCATGCCGGATCAGTTGCAGTTGTTCCATATGGGTCGAGCGCAAACCAGCGTGTGGTTGCCCAGGCATCGCTTGGCCAGCGGTTGGCACGCCCGGCCCAACGAAAGATCGGATCGCCCATAAAGGTACGCTGCTCGGTATTGCCGGCCAGAAAGTTATACCCGTTGGCATAGTATGTAGCCGGTATCTGGTGTGGTGCAAACAGATCGAGCGTTGTTGTGATCCCTTCGCGCATGCGCATGCCGCGCAGCACTGGATCCAGATCGGCGTATGGATCATCGACCGAGCGTGAGTGGATCAATCCACCCATGGCGGTCTCCCAATCGAACGAAAACGACAGTGCTGCCGTGCGCCCTTCGGGCCAGGCACCGAGGGTTACGGTAGTGCCGCCCGGCTGTGCTGCAACGGGTTGGAAGAGCGCAGCACCAATCGGCCAGTTGCCGCCCCGGATCGCAGGGGTATCGAGATAGATCCGATCGTCGGACGCCGGCACAATCCGGATGATTAGGGTCGTTGTACCGGTCGGGGCATAAAATGCCGCCCGTAATGGTGTCCATTCGTCTGGTGGGGTATCGATCCGCCAGCGCACGACCGGTTGCCATGGGCCGTGATCGATATGCAGCAGATTACCGTTCGCATCATACCAGTGGAAGTTGGCACGCACCTGTGTCGCCGAGATCGAGTCGGTCAGGGTGCGTGCGTTGAAGCAATAGGGGCGGCCAGGCTCGGCCGCAATTGCCGGAGTGATAATTGCATTGGCGATCCCGATCAACTGTAACGAACGGCCGTTTCCGTCGAGATCAAACCCCTGATTGTCGATCGCCGGCCCGCGTAGCACAACACCCGGAGCCGCTGCCGACCATCCGGTCGGTAGGGCATGGGTTTCGTCGGGTTCGAAATCGGCATTCGGCAACTGATTGCCGATCAGCAGTGGGAGCGGCTCACAGCGAGCCACGCGCTGATAGCCCAGCATCGTGAATGCCAGGCCGATCAGGATCGCACTGCATGTGAAAAAGATCGTATAACGTCGCATCGTCTGTTCCAGCATCGGGCACAGGCACTCCACAGTCGACGCAGGCGATGGAGAGCGCGATGCGAAAAGGCGTGGAACTGTGATATCTTCCGCAATGCTCGTTCAGCATTTGCAGCCCGGATCCGGGAGGCTATTTTAGCATACTGATGCATTCGTGCAAACGAGCCATTGGTATACCACAGGCGATGAACATGCCATCGGCTACCCTTGCCGGGGTGCTCATCATCCAGCGGCACGCAGGATCTTGGCGGGCAGCAGCCATGTGAGGGTCGCATAGCGGGCGCTAAGGCTCATGAGCGTCAGACGTGCCAGGCCACCTTTGCGCATCACAACACGTGCACCGCTCAGGATCTCGATCAGTTCGCTCAGATCCGGTTCATGACCAACGACCATCACTGCTGTGCCGGCGGGTGCCAGCATCAGCGCCTCTTCCAGCCGGCTGATATCACATCCAGGGGCAAGCGCCGGTGTGATTCGCAGCGGCACTCGTAGTGTTCTGGCAACAATCGCTGCCGTCTCGTGGGCGCGTACCAATGGGCTGCTCAGAATGAGGCCGATGTCGATGCCCAATTTCAACATCCCGTTTGCAGCAGCCTCCATCTTGGTGATACCTTCGGCGGTCAGTGGTCGCGCCGCGTCTCCGGTTGCCGTCGCGTCTGCGGCGATGCCATGGCGAAGCAGATACAGATCAAGCATCGTCAACCTCGCGTACAATAGACTCTGAGTATGGGCAGAGCAGCCGGGTGCCGCTGCACATACTGCGCCGGCGGCATCGTTGCCGCTATTGGTCTTAAGTATACACGCGGTAAAGATGATTGTGAATGGAGTGTTCTTATGGGCGAGTCGGTGCCGGTGCTCGACTTTGGATCACAGACGGCGCAGTTGATCGTACGGCGCATTCGCGAGCTGGGTGTCTATAGCGAACTGCTGCCGTATGACGCGCCCGAAGCACAGGTGCGTAATCTCAATCCACGCGGCATTGTGCTTTCGGGTGGGCCGGCGAGCGTCTATGAGGCAGGCGCGCCCCAGTTACCGGGCTGGCTGGCCGAATCCGGGCTACCGCTGCTTGGCATCTGCTATGGGATGCAGTTGCTGGCGCATACGCTTGGCGGCCGCGTGAGCGGCTTGCAGCAGCGCGAATTCGGCCCGGCGACCCTCTCGTTGACGACTGCGGAAGCCTTGTTTGCCGGTACCCCGGCCGAACAGCCGGTCTGGATGAGTCATGGTGATCATATCGAAGCATTGCCGCCGGGGTTTGTGCCGCTGGCCCACAGCCCGGGTGCGCCGTTCGCGGCCGCCGGGGATGCAGCGCGCCGCTGGTATGGTATTCAGTTTCACCCCGAAGTGGTGCATACACGCCATGGCCGCGACATACTGCATAACTTTCTTTATGATGTGTGTGGTTGCGGCGGAGGCTGGCAGGCCGAAAGTTTCGTCGCCGCCGCCATCGAACGTGTTACAGATCGGATTGGCGATCGGCATGCGATCTGCGCTCTTTCGGGTGGCGTCGACTCAGCGGTCGCTGCACTGATCGTTCACCGGGCGATCGGCGATCGGCTGACGTGTGTGTTTGTCGATAATGGATTGTTGCGGCGCGGCGAACGCGAGCAGGTGATAGCAACCTTCCGCGAACATTTTCATGTACCGCTGGTTGTGGTTGATGCGGTCGAGGAGTTTCTTGGTGCGCTGGATCAGGTGACCGACCCCGAGCAGAAGCGTAAGATCATCGGCGAGAAGTTTATTCGAATCTTCGAGCGCGAATCGCGGCGGCTCGGGGTTGGTGATGCCAAACCCTTTCTGGTGCAGGGTACGCTTTACCCGGATGTGATCGAGAGCAGGGCACCTGATCGTCAGCAAGGGGTTACGATCAAGACCCACCATAATGTTGGTGGGATACCGGCCGACATGCAGCTCGAACTGATCGAACCGTTGCGTTACCTGTTCAAGGATGAAGTTCGGGCTGCAGGGCTGCAGCTCGGGCTGCCGGAAGACTGGGTCTGGCGGCACCCCTTCCCCGGCCCGGGCCTGGCGGTGCGGACGCTGGGTGCGATTACATGGGAACGCCTCGAAACATTGCGTGCTGCTGATGCCATCTTTATCGAAGAGCTGCGCAGTGCCGGGCTCTACCGTTTGACCCAGCAAGCCTTTGCCGTCCTCTTGCCGGTGCAGAGTGTCGGTGTCATGGGTGATGGCCGCACCTATGCCGAAACCCTGGCGCTGCGCGCCGTCACGACAGAAGATTATATGACGGCCGATTGGGCGCGTCTGCCGATGGAACTGCTGGCACGTGTCAGTAGCCGGATCGTGAATGAAGTGCCGGGGGTGAATCGAGTGGTCTACGACATCTCTTCCAAGCCACCGGCGACGATCGAGTGGGAATGATGGCAAACGGAACTGCATGTGCCAAGCTCATTTTGTGTGGTGAGCATGCGGTTGTCTATGGCCGGCCGGCGATTGCACTGCCGCTTGCCGATCTGCGTGCCCATGTGAGCTATCACGCGGCCGGGTCGGGCGATCTGCGGCTCGAGATGCTGGATACCGCAGGTGCCGCCGATGTGTTTACCGAACTGGCGTATGCAACGGCAGCCTTGATCGGCATGTCGTTGCATGGGACGTTGACGATTCGCTCGGAGATCCCGATTGCCAGTGGCATGGGGAGCGGTGCAGCAATTGCAACGGCACTCGTGCGTGCGCTGGCGGCGCATGCCGGTGTCGCACTGGCAGCCGAGGTGGTATCGCAGCTCGTCTATCGCAGCGAGCAGCGGTTACACGGTACGCCGAGCGGGATCGACAACACAGTCGTCGCCTACGAACGACCGATCTGGTTTCAGCGTGCTGTGGTTACCGGGCAAGCGGCAACCCTGGCACCGATCACCAATGCCGTCGCATTCGAACTGGTCGTTGGCGACACCGGGGTACGCAGTGCCACCCGGCTGCCGGTCGAAGCGGTGCATGCGCAGCGTGATCGCGACCCGCTGCATTATGAAGCAACTTTTGATGCGATTGCCGATCTGGTGGCACAGGTTCGTACTAGCCTGGCCACTGGTAACCATACGATGCTCGGCGCACAGCTTGATACCAATCATGCACTCTTACAGGCGATTGGTGTTTCGTCGGCCGAGCTTGATCGGCTGGTGGAAGCCGCCCGCCGGAGTGGCGCGCTGGGTGCCAAGTTATCGGGGGCCGGCTGGGGTGGCGTGATGCTGGCGCTGGCACCGCCGGCAGCGGCGGATGCTATTGCTGCGGCGCTTCGATCAGCTGGAGCTGTGCGTACCTTTGTGGTGCAGATCGCCACCGCGTAGGTATGATTGGGTGTTTGGCCACCGCTACCGGCGGATTGTGCCATGCTGAGCCGCTGTGCGGCGAGGGATCGCTCCGGGGGAAGGGACGAGCCCTGTGTTGCTGCCCGCGCGCAGGCATGCCTGCAGCTCCTCCCGTATCCTACCTATTGCGAGAACATATACGCTCTGCCCCACACAACGTTTGCGGGTTTGCGCTTCATAGTTGAAGATGCTATACTGAAAGCCGCCAGAGATTCGGGTGCACGGAGAAGTGGGGATCCCCCACTTTTCTTGTTGTAAGTGCCGTTTCCATGATGTCCGGCGGGGCGTCACGACGTATTGCGTCGCGGCGAATCTCTTCCGGGCGCGGTCGTGTTGGAGATGCTGCCGGCACGCAACCGTCATATCACACATCGTGGCAGCGGTCAGCAGGTCGAGGAATAGCATGAAAAGTGACTTCTACGCGGCGATCGCACAGATCGCTGCTGAGCGCGGGATCCCAAAAGAGGCAATACTTGACGTGATGGAAAAGGCGCTTGTGACGGCTTACAAGCGTACGCTGGGAACAAACCCGCCACCGATCGAGGTCTCTGTCAAACTCGATCCGCAGACGGGCCAGGCACGGGTATATGCTGAAAAGCAAGTAGTTGATGATGTGCTTGATGATCGATTCGAGATCGATTATCACGATGCTCGGCGCTTTAGATCCGATGTTGAGCTCGGCGAAACAGTTCTGGTTGAGTCAACGCCAAACGATTTCGGGCGGATCGCGGCGCAGACGGCCAAGCAGGTGATTCTGCAGGGGATCAAAGAGGTTGAGCGCGAGCATATTTATGGCGAATATATGGATCGCGAGGGTGAACTTGTCACGGCAACGGTGCAACGGTTGGCAAAGGGCAATGTCATTCTCGAGCTCGGCAAAGCCGAAGCTATTCTGCCGCCCAAAGAGCAGGTCGATAGTGATCGCTACTACCACGGCCAGCGGTTGAAGGTCTACCTGATGGAGATCCGGCGCGAAGAGCGTGGGCCACGCCTGATTGCATCGCGCACTCATAAACAGCTCATTCTGCGCCTGTTTGAAATGGAAGTGCCGGAAATTTATAACGGCACTGTTGAGATCAAATCGATCGCCCGTGAACCCGGGTTGCGCACCAAGGTTGCTGTCGCGGCACGCCAGGAAGGGATCGACCCGGTCGGCTCGTGCGTTGGGATGCGGGGTATCCGTATTCAGAATATCGTTAACGAGCTTAACGGCGAGAAGATCGACGTTGTGCAGTGGTCGGCCGATCCAAAAGAGTACATCGCTAATGCTCTTTCGCCGGCACAGGTGGTCGAAGTTCAGCTGCGCGAAGATGATCATGCCGCAACCGTGATTGTGCCCGACAAGCAGTTGTCGCTGGCGATCGGTAAAGAGGGCCAGAATGTACGCCTTGCCGCGAAACTGACCGGCTGGCGCATTGATATCAAGAGCGCTTCGGCACTGCTTGACGAAGAGCGAGCGGCGGCTGAGGCCCGTGGTGCGGCTGATGCCGAAGCGATGGCCACCGAGGCGGCCCTCGCGCTTGCGAAAGTTGAGACGCGCAAAGTGCAGCCGAATGGGATGATTTCGTACCAGAAGCAGCGCTATGGCCCGCTTGGCGACGACATGGCCGGCCAGACGGTGCAGCTGCGCGCAACGCCATATAAGCTGTATATCTACCGTGACGATCGATTGCTCGCATCCTATATGCTGATCGAGAGCAATGACGCAGGTGG
>CALLZL010000641.1 GCA_937859575.1 uncultured Chloroflexota bacterium | reverse complement strand
TCTGCGGCATGCCGGAATAGTCGATAATCATCGTCTGTTCATAGCGGCTCGTCAGTGTTTCGGGATCAGCTAGCAGGAAGCCGCGCTGCGCCAGAAAACGGCTGACCTGGCCGGCGATTCCTTCGACGGCGGCGGCATTGAGCACCTGCACACGGGCACGTTCGGTATCGACCGGCGATGGGGTCAGTGGTACCGCCGTTGCCACATCGGCCGGCGGTGTCAGGCGTATCGGTAAGGTCGGTTGCACTTCCGCGGCTGCCGCTGTCGGTGCTTCGGTGGCAACAACCGGTTGCGGGCCGGTTTCCCAGCGGGCCACCAGCGCCGCCAGATCAGCCGTATTCCAGTAGAGATCGGTCCCATCTTCACGATCGAGCGCCACATCATTCGGGTTAATGCTAACCTGCAGGATGCGATCAGGGGTCAGTTCGCGCGCCAGTGCCGCCAGGCTATTCAGCAACGCCAGATCACTGATCGGCAGCGTCGTCCGCACATTCTCTTCGAGCACCTCGGCCCAGCGCGGCAAGAGGGTGATATTTTCGAGGATGCCGCGTTCGCGGACCTGCTGCAACAAGGCCCGCAATACCTCTTGCTGGCGGCGGCTGCGATCAAAATCACTAGATGTATGGCGGGTTCGGGCGTAGATTAACGCCGTTCGCCCATCCATGACCTGCAGGCCGGGCGCGATATAGATCCGCTGCATACCATAGTTCTCGGTAGGGTAGGCCGCATCATAGATCGGCGTCTGCGGATCGATTACGATCCCGCCGACCGTGTCGATCAGCCGTTCAAAACCGGTAAAATCGACCTGAGCAATATAATCGACCCGCACGCCGAGCAGTTGTTCGAGCGATTGTGCCGCCAGCGCGCCGCCTGCTGCATCCGGGCTGGTACCTGGCCCATACAACGCCTCGGCATTGGTGTAGCCGAAGCCATAGGCGCTGTTGATCTTGGCCCACCCGATATTCGGAATCAAGGCAGCTGTATCACGCGGGATCGAAAGCATGCTGGCGGTTCGCGCCTGTGGATCGATCCGCACCAGAATAAGCGTATCGCTCCGCACCCCATCATCCGGATTAGGCCGCTTATCGACCCCCAGGAGCAGGATGTTGAATGGCGCCGCAAACCCTTCGGGGGGGGCAACCGCAACCGTGGCCGCCGGTATCGCGCTCGGCAGCACGGGTGCCGCCGGATCGGTCGTCACGACCGGCGCAACCGGGGTAGCGGCAACTGGCGTGGCAATCGCCGCCGTCACCCGCAGGCGTGGATCTTCTTCCTGGATGGTGTTGAGTGTGCGCTCGGCACGGCTGAGTGCTAATGCCCCACCGATCACAACCACCAGCGCCAGCAGTAACCCGCCGGCAATCAGCGCCATTCGCTGCATACGGGCGCGCTGCATACGCGAATGTGCCCGCCGCCGAACGGCAATCCGCTCGCGCGCCGATGGCTGTGATGATGGACGATCCGGATCCGACACGTTGCTGATCTTGCCTCTCGTTCTACGAAGAACCTGCGTAATTATACCATTCACATTCGTGGCACTGCGCAGTACCCCAACATGCGCAGCTGCTCTGCCGGGCAGAAGCCGGATCATCCGCCAATCGATTCTTGACAAGCTCAAGTGATTCAGTTATCATCCCAGAACAATTGAAGAGCGTGCTCTTATCCAGAGAGGCGGAGGGACCGGCCCGATGAAGCCTCGGCAACCCCTGGGAATGGAGCTGTAACCCCTGGCAACAGGTCGCCCGGAGCATCCGGTGCAACAGCCCCATCCTGAAGAAGGTGCCAATTCCGGCAGAATATTCTGGAAGATGAGAGGCGGACGCAGCCATGCCTGCTACGGCAGAATTTCATGCAATCAGATGCGTCAGCCCTCATCGCCAGCGATGAGGGCTTTTTGTATCCCTGGTGCTTAGTAGTATGAAGGAGACATCCGGTTATGGCGGAAGAGATTACATTCAACGGTTTTGAAACCCTGGCACTGCATGCCGGCCAGCAGGCCGACCCGACGACCGGTGCACGGGCGGTGCCGCTCTACCAGACGACATCATTCCAGTTTCGCAATACCGAACATGCGGCGAATCTGTTTGGCCTGCGCGAATTGGGTAATATCTATACCCGTATCATGAACCCGACGACCGATGTGCTCGAACAACGTATTGCCGCACTCGAAGGTGGGATCGGTGCTCTGGCGTTGGCATCGGGCCAGGCTGCCGAAACCCTCGGTATCCTGAACATTGCCGGTGCCGGCGATAACATCATTTCATCGACTGACCTGTATGGCGGCACCTACAATCTCTTCCGCCACACGCTACCCAAGCTCGGTATCACCACACGCTTCGTTGATGGGCGTGATTTCGAAGGGTTCCGCAAAGCAATCGACGGTCGAACCAAGCTGGTGTTCCTGGAAATGGTCGGTAATCCGCGGCTTGATGTGATCGATCTAGAAACGATTGCCGCGATCGCCCACGAGCAAGGTGTGGCCGTGATGGTCGACAGCACCACCGCGACACCGTATCTCTGCCGGCCGTTCGAGCATGGTGCCGATATTATCGTCCATTCGGCCACCAAGTATCTCGGCGGTCATGGCACCAGTATCGGCGGCCTGCTCGTTGATAGCGGCAAATTCGATTGGGCCAACGGGCGCTACCCCGAATTCACCGAACCGGATCCCTCGTACCATGGCCTGGTCTTCAGCCAGGCGCTCGGGCCGCTGGCCTACATCCTGAAGGCTCGCGTGCAGGGTCTGCGCGATCTTGGTGCAGCGCTGAGCCCCTTTAATGCATTCCTCTTCCTGCAGGGAATCGAGACCCTCGGGCTGCGCATGGAGCGCCACAGCCAGAATGCGCTGGCGGTTGCCAGGCACCTGAAAGAGCATGCCAAAGTCTCGTGGGTGCTCTACCCCGGCCTGCCCGATCACCCGAGCTACGCCCTGGCGCAGAAGTACATGCCGAAGGGCCAGAGCGGTATCCTCGGCTTCGGTATCCAGGGTGGCCGCGAGGCTGGTGCAACCTTCATCGATAGCCTCAAACTCTTCTCGCATCTGGCCAATATCGGCGATGCCAAGAGCCTGGCGATTCACCCGGCGACGACAACCCACAGCCAGTTGACGCCCGACGAACAGCAGCTGACGGGTGTGACCGATGATTTTGTGCGCCTCTCGATCGGGATCGAGTCGATCGACGATATCATTGCCGATCTCGATCAGGCGCTGGCGAAAGTCTAGCATCCAGGGGGCATCCGGCAATCCGGCGGGATTCCTGTGGAATGTGCCCGATGGATTGGTATGACGATCCATCGGGCAACGAGAAACAAGTATGACAGCAGTGATGACGGTGACACAGACACGACACGCAAGCATTGGTATTGTCCAGCCGCGCTACGCGACCTGGCTCGATCCGTTGCCGCTCGATAGCGGCGCGGCACTTGGCCCGGTGACACTGGCATACGAGACGTACGGCGAACTGAATGCCGCACGCGACAATGCGATTCTGCTGTTGCATGCGCTTTCGGGTGATGCCCATGCCGCCGGCTACCACAGCTCGGGCGATCGCAAGCCGGGCTGGTGGGATGACATGATCGGCCCGGGGCGGCCGTTCGACACCGAGCGCTATTTCGTGATCTGCTCGAATGTGCTTGGCGGCTGCAAGGGGAGCACCGGCCCATCGAGTACCAACCCGCTTACCGGTCGCCCCTATGGGGCTCATTTTCCGGTGTTGACGATCGGCGATATGGTGCGTGCGCAGGCGCGGTTGATCGATTCACTGGGGATCGATCAGCTGCACGCCGTGGCAGGTGGATCGATGGGTGGCTTCCAGGCGCTCGAATGGGCGATCAGCTACCCCGAGCGTGTCGGGAAGGTGGTGCTGCTCGCCACCAGCGCTCGCTCGTCGACGCAGACGATCGCCTGGAATGCGATCGGGCGGCGGGCGATTATGAGTGATCCGCGCTGGCGGGGCGGCAACTACTACGATGGCGAACCACCGGTTGATGGCTTGGCAGTGGCCCGTATGATCGGCCATATTACGTATCTGAGCGAACCATCACTTGAGCGGAAGTTCGGCCGGGCTCTGCAGCATAGTGATGCGCCGGCCTTCAGCCTCGAACAGGAGTTTGCAATCGAAAGCTACCTTGAGTATCAGGGAACCAGTTTCAATGCACGCTTCGATGCCAACTCATACCTGTATATCACCAAAGCCATGGATTACTGGGATCTTCCGGGGCGCTTCGGCTCGCTCGATGCGGCCTTCCGCAATACCAGCACCGCCTTCATGCTGATCTCATTCACCAGCGACTGGCTTTACCCAACGTCGGAGTCGCTCGCTATCGCTGATGCGCTGCGCCGCCTGCGCCGCCCGGTCGAGCATATCGAACTGGAGTCGAACGCTGGTCATGATGCGTTCCTGGTTGATTATGAGCAACAGCGTGAACCGATTGTGGCGTTCTTGAACCGATAACTATCACCAATTCTTGCGTATGCACCGGATGTTATCAGGGGTCACAGACCCCTGATTTTTTTGTGGATGGCAGGGCACCCATCCACAATGCATGCCTGGCCGTATCACAAGTAGGAACAGCACAGCACGGCACGGCTTGTACAGATGAACAAAGCGTTGCAGGCGTCGGTGGCGACGCACGAACCAGCGGACAATCAACTGCTTGCCCAGATGACCATGCGTGACAGTCGTGCGCTGGAACTGCTCTACGATAGGTATGCGACGATTGTCTATGCGACGGCGCTGCGGATGCTTGGTAGTGTCGAGCTTGCGGAAGAGATCGTCCAGGAAGCGTTCTGGCGCGTCTGGCAGCGCTGTGGCACCTTCAATGCCGAGCGTGGTCATGTGGCATCGTGGCTCTTCGGCATAGCGCATAACCTGTGTATCGACGAACTCCGACGCCAGCGTGTCCGACCGTCGGTCAGCCGTGGGGTAGCGGTCGAACTTGAGATGCTCGATATGCCTGATCCGGATGCCGATGTTGCCGGGATGGCCATGCAGCGCGAGCGACAGCGGCTGGTTGGAATGGCGCTGCAACAGATACCCGCCGAACAGCGCGAGGTGCTCGAACTTGCCTATTTTGGTGGGCTATCGCAGAGCGAAATAGCCACACAGTTGCAAATACCGCTCGGCACTATCAAAACGCGTATTCGTAGCGGCCTGCAGCGGCTGCGTGATCTGCTCCAATCTGGTCGCCTGACTGTCGACGATCTGGTGTTTTAGTATTATGACACATAACTATCCGGATACTCATCCGACAGAATCAATTCCCGCTTTTGTGCTGGGGGCGCTCGACAACGACGAAGCCATCCGCGTTGCGATCCATGTCGCTTCGTGTGCCCAGTGCCGCAGCGAGGCCGATGCCTTTGCCAAGACGGTCAGCCTCATGCCGTATGCCGCCGGTGATCTGGCCGGCCTGCGCCCCGAGGTCAAGAATCGCCTGTTTAGCCGCATTGCCCTTGCGCACGAAGAATCGCCGGCCGATGATCAGCCGGCACCACCGGCCGCCCGCCCTAAGCGGGTGCTGCGCCATTCGTTCTTCCTGCCGACACTGAGTGCCGTACTGGCGGTACTGGTGGTCTTCCTGGGGTTCCTCAGCGCCGGCATGTATCATCGGCGTGCCGACCTGATCGCCGAGCTCGATGCCCGCGATCAGACGGTAGCGGCGCTGCAACGCCAGCTGGCGGAACGCGAGCGCGCACTGGCCGACCAGATCCAGCTCGTAGCCGACCGCGAGCGGCAGCTCGCCGCTACGAACCGGTTGTTGCAGCAGAATGAAACGATCGCGGTGCGGATCGCCGAACAGGATCGCGAACTCGCCACCCTACGCACCCAGATCGCCGAAACCGAGATCATGGTGTCGTTTCTCGCGGCACCGGCGACCGTGCTGCAGCCGCTTGTGGCAACCAGCCGGGCAGCCGAAGCCAGCGCACATATGTATATGCAACCCGGCCACAACCAGGTTGTGCTGCTGACCCATGGCCTGCCGCAACTCCAGCCGGGCCGTCATTACCGTATCTGGCTGACATCCGAGGGCGAACAGGTGACGGTAGGGGCGCTGCATGTGCGCCCCGATGGTGTCGCCGAGCTTGTGGCACAGGCACCACGCCCGATGGATGCATACGAACAGGTGCTGGTGACGATCGAAGCCGATGCTTCCTTCTCGGTGCCGGGCAGCGATGTGATCTTCTCGGTTCGGCTGTAGTGCCCTGCTGATCCGTGCGCTGTGCGGCCATGCGGATCGCGCTTGATGATTGCGCAACGGGCATTACGCTTCGGGAATGATCGTCAATGGTTTGATCTGATCCAGTGGTTTGTCGAACATGCCAATCTGCGCATCCTGCCGAAAGATCTGGTCGAAGTCTTCGACGGTAAACGCTTTACGCAACCGCGACGCATACGAACTCAGAAGCGCCGCAGTATAGTGGGCCACATCATAGTCGCGCCGTTCGTCGAGGCCGGCGGCTTCTTCGCCTTCACGTTCATCGGGCAGCCAGACATACCCACCCCCTTCGGCGGTGTAGTAGCGCACCCGTTCGCCCGGCTGCCAATCGCTGCGGCCGGCCGCCAGCAATGCTTCATACGGCCCTTCGCGCTGCCGGCTGCGGCCGGCCAGGTAATGCGCCGGCTCTTTCGTGAGCCGTGCACTGGTGGCAACATCGGCTGCCCGCAGCCGGCGCTCGCGCAATGCCGCCAGTGTTTCGTCATACGCCGCCCGCATCCCGCCAATATCGCCGCGCAGCAGGCAGCCCAGTGCCCGCACCAGAAACCGCTCGCCGAACGGCTCCGAACGGCTTGACCGTAATGCCGCCCCGCGCACGATCAATTGGCCGTCGTAGCCGAGCAGGGCATAATTCTTCACCTCGTGGCTCAGCATCGCCGCATAGCGCCCTTCATACTCAAGCCGAATATCATGCGGCAGAGTTGCCGCGATTTCGGTCACCAGCCTCTGCTCGTGTTGCGCATCCCAGTGCGGCGGTACCGCAAAATAGACCCCGTCGGTGTCGGCTTCGATCAGGGCGACACCCCGTTGGCGTAACTGGGCCACGACATGGCCGAGCACTTCACGTCCCCGGCGCGTGATTTCGTCGGCGGCGGTGCGATCGGCGAAGAGTGCCATATGCCCGGCACCCAGGTAGCCATACGCCGAGTTGATGATCAGCTTCATGGCGGCCTGCATCGCGGTGTGCCGCCCGGCCGCCAGTGATCCGGCAGCCGCCGCACGCGCCGCCGCCTTGTGCGCCAGGCGCAACTCGGTCAGATTGCGCACCAGTGCCAATAATGCGCCGATCTGATCGCATGCCGGGCCGATCGCATAATGGATCATCAGCGATGGGTAGAGCGACGCAATATCGGCCTTGACGACATGGGTTGCGACGCCGGTGGCAAACAGGTGAAGCGCCCCGCCGGTATGGGGCGTATCGGCACCGCCCGATGCGGCCGCCGGCAGCGCCGTCCCGGCCCGCAGGGTTGCCCGCACCAGCAGCGGTTCGAGGATCCCCATGGCCGGCCCGGCATAGGCTACTCGTTCATAGCGCCGCGGCGTCATGGCCGTCAGGGCGAAGATTGGCCCGAGCAGGCGCTGCGAGAGCGCATCGACTTCGGTAACATCGTCAAGCGCATACTGCCGCACCTGCACTGGATCGCGGCGGTATGTTTCGTATACACTATCGCCGCGCAGGTAGACTCGATCGGCAGCGGCGACGCCAAAGTGGCGTGCGACATCCTTGAGCCGATGGCTCGGCAGATCGCGGGTCACGAAGTCGTGCCGGCGTACGGCATCGAGCGTATCGATCAGTTCACGCCCTGCCAGGCTATAGCGTACCGTGCGGCGCGCCCCGGGGTACGAACCCGGCGGATCGCTGATCCGCGTCAGACCCAGCGGGCCACCGGCACGCCCGAGGTCGAGTGGTATGCCAAGTGCCTCGGCCCGTGCCACCAGAAACGGCAGATCGAAACCGAAGAGATTATGATTCTCGATCACATCCGGATCGCGCTGCCGCACGCATGCACACAACTCAGTGATAAGTGCGGCTTCGTCTGCGGCATCGCCGGCTTCGATCACATGCATCAAGCCGTGATTATCGCGCAGGGCTGCCAGAAAGATCCTGCCACGCTGCGGATCAAGCGCGGTTGTTTCGAGATCGATCTGCATGCGCCACAGATCATCATAGGCCATCCCACGAAAATAGACACGCCCGGTGGCTATCAGATACTGCTCGACCGGGCCGACACGATAGTAATCATCTTCGAGTTCGTAGATTCCGGTGATCCGCCGGCTGAGCCGGCGCGTTGCCCCGGCCGTCAGCAGCCGCTCGAGTGCCCGGCCGCTTGCCGCACTGATCAGAAAGCGACGCGACTGCGGCGGGCCGGCAAGTTCGCGAACGATCACCCCACTGCGGCTCCCATCATGGCGCGCCGGCGGCAGATCGTCGAGATGGGCTGCAACGATCCAGGGCTGGAAGCGCTCGCGCCGATAATGTACCTGCGTACCATTGCGCCGCCACACCAGTGCGGTGCCGTTGCGATCGGCCCAAACCGACACGATTGCATTGGCATCGGCATCATCGGCCAGCCCGAGGGTCGTTTCGAGCGCATGCTGGAGCTGCTCGATCTGTGCGAGGATCTCATTCATACATCTATGCCGCCCTGCCGCCCCTGCCTGTTGTACAATACCATCGTTCCACCTGATCGATGAGGCAACCAATGCATCTGACGCTCGAATCGCCACTCGATATGCACCTGCATCTGCGCGACGGCACCATGCTCACTGCCGTCGCACCACTCAGTGCCGCCACATTTGCCGGTGCCGTGATCATGCCTAATCTGGTGCCGCCGCTGACGACCCTGGAGCAACTGGTGCGTTATCGTAGCGCGATTGAAGCGGCTGTCGGTACCGTGCCCTTCGAGCCGTACATGACCCTCTTCTTCCGTCATTATAGTGCCGCCGAGCTACGGGCGGCTCAGCCGGCGATCATCGGGATCAAGCTCTACCCGGAAGGGGTGACGACCAACAGCGCCGGTGGGGTGCGCGATCTCGCCGCCGCCGAGGCGACGATCGCCCACATGGAAGAGTTCGGTATCCCACTGCTTGTGCATGGCGAATCACATGGGTTTGTGCTCGACCGCGAGGCGGAATTCCTGCCGACCTACCGCCATCTTGCGCGGCGCTTCCCGCGCCTGACGATTATCATGGAGCATATCACGACCCGCGCTGCCGTTGAGTTGCTGGCCGAATACGAGAATCTGCACGCCACGATCACGCTCCACCATCTGCTGATCACCCTCGATGATGTGGCCGGCGGTATGTTGCAGCCCCACCTCTTCTGCAAGCCAATAGCCAAGCGCCCTGAGGATCGAGAGGCGCTGCTTGCCGCAGCGCTGCAGGCGCACCCGCGCATTATGTTCGGCAGCGATTCGGCCCCGCATCCGCGCCATGCCAAAGAGGCCGCCGGTTGTGCCGCCGGTGTCTTTAGTGCGCCGGTGATTCTGCCGCTGCTCGCCGATCTGTTTGCCCGCCATGATGCGCTACCGCAACTGCAGGCATTTGTTTCCGACAACGCCTGCCGTATCTATCGTATTACGCCGCCACAGCGCCAGGTTGTGCTTGAACGCGAACCCTGGCAGGTGCCCGAACACTATGGCGATGTTGTGCCGTTTGCGGCCGGCACAACCCTGGCATGGCGGGTCGCCGGCGAATAGCATGGCCTGTATTGCGGCGTGCATGCTAGATCATAAGGAATGTCACAAGCATTGTTGCCACCGTAATCGGTACACCGGCACGCAGGTACGTGCTGAAATGCAGGCGTACCCCCCAGCGCCCGGCAAGCTCGGCGACGATCAGATTGGCCACCGAGCCGAGCAGCGTCAGATTACCGGCCAGGGTCGATGCAGCCGCCAGCATGAGCCAGCCGCGCTGCGGATCGTCGAGTGCCGGCACTAATCCGCGCATGACCAGAACTGCGGGTACATTGCTGATCAGATTCGAGAGCAGCCCCGCCACCAGGCCGAACGGTATCAGGCCGGCGCGCGCCACCGGCTCCAACAGCACAAACAGCCGGTCGGTCACCCCCTGTACCTCCAGGCTATGGGTCACCACAAACAGCCCGGCAAAGAAGAGCAAAAGATTCCAGTCGATGGTCTTATAGATCCGATCCGGTTCGAGCCGGCGCGTCGCCAGCATCACAGCGGCCGCCAGAAACGCCGCCTGTGCCACCGGCACGCCGCTGAGGAACAAGAGCAGCATCAATGGGATCACCACCAGCGTTTTGCGCAAGAGCGGCAGAGATACTTCGCCGCGCATCACTTCCGGCACCGCGAACGTTACCGAGCGAAACTCGTCGCGGTAGAGCAGCATCACCACTCCCCAGCAGATCACGAGCCCGATCAGGGCCGGTGCCAGCAGCGCCATGGTGAAATCGATATATGTGATTTGCGAAGCACTCGCGATAATCATGTTCTGCGGGTTGCCGGTGATTGTCGCCATCGAGCCGACATTCGCCGCCGTTGCCAGGCCGAGCAGGTAGGGGATC
>CALLZL010000640.1 GCA_937859575.1 uncultured Chloroflexota bacterium | reverse complement strand
CCACCCCTTTCGGCTGCCTCCCGTCTACCGCGGTGCCAAGTGTTAGTTACTCAGCCAATTCATCCAAGGTCCTGCTGGAGCACTACCAGAACCTCTCCAAGGACGACACAATCTATGCAACTATCCTTGAGCGCAAGTCACTCCCTATTCACCAGACTGGGATTGCCAACCTACATATCGCGCCGTCGCACATCCTGGTTTCCAACACCGATGTGGAACTCACCACCGCGATCGACCACCGCGAGGCGCGCCTGAAAGACCAGCTTGATAAAATCAAAGCACAGTATGATTATGTGATTATCGATTGCCCACCAGCGCTTGCTTGGTTGACGATCAACGCCTTCACCGCCTCCGACGGCATCATCGTGGTCATCTCACCGGGCTACTTTGAGCTTGATTCTATCGTCCAGATCAGCCGCACCATCGCCAATGTGCAGAACATGTTTGCGCCCAGCCTCAAGCTCTTAGGCTACCTCTTCACAATGAGCGACCAGACCCTGGCCAGTCGCGAGTCGCTCAAAATCCTCCGCCAGACCTATACTGACCAAGTCTTCAATACCGTCATACCGCGCAATACCGATATTCGCGAGGCGCATATGAAGAAGCAGGATGTGTTCTCCTACAATGTCCAGTCAAAGTCGGCCGAAGCGTACAAACAGTTGATTAGTGAGGTGTTCTATGGCGAAAAAACGATTGAATAGTGATGCCTTGATGCAGGAGTTTCAAGAGAACTCGGTCTTCTTTCGCAAGCCCCAAGACGCCACGGAAGCGGTCGCAGCGTCATCGCCCGTTCCCTCTCCCCTCTCCCCGCCTACAAACACGCGCCTGCCAGTTGGAGATGCGCAATCTGCCGAAGTGCCAGCCTCACTACCACCCGAAGCGTCCGTACGGACGCACGCGCGTACTCCGCACAGGCGCTCAACCAAACGCTGTCCGTTTGATATCTACCAAGACCAACTCGACTCGCTGAAGCTGCTCGCACTTGAAGAACAGCAGCGCTATGGCAAGAGCAGTATGTCGGCGATGGTACGCGAAGCAATCGATGCTTACCTCACCAAGCGCGACGCCAAGACCACGGCGTAAACCCTCCCTAATATGACACGAAGAAAGAACGAAGCAGCCGTACGCACGGACGCACGAACGCCCGTCCGCGCGCGCGGACGAGCCTGCGTACGGGCGTAGCGGCGTACGCAGTTTGCCTATTGCAATCAGTGAAACACGGTAGATATAGTGGGGGAGTGAGAAGATAAAAATATGGCTTGCAGGGAGCGCCCCCACAAGCCAAAAATCAATACCATCATCAGCATATAAAATGTTCGCGCTCCCTGTCAAGTTCACAAGGAGCCGTATGCCCAAGCCTGTCTCTGCCTTTGCTGGCTTTTCCAGCCCCAACTACACAATGGTTCCCGACCAACTGTTTGATGAACTACTGCCCGACCTCTCGGGTGCAGAACTGAAGGTGCTGCTCTATATCATGCGCCGCACCTTCGGCTTCAAGAAGGAGAGTGATGCAATCTCACTCAATCAGATTGGCAATGGTATCCGCACCCGTGACGGGCGCGTGCTTGATCTCGGCACGGGTTTGAGCAAGAGCACTATCGCCGAGGCCACCAAGTCGCTAGAGGCCAAAGGAGCGATTCGGCGCGACCGTAGCGCGACGAACGAGCGGGGCGACGAAGCCACAACCTATACTCTCAATCTGGTGCCTGCTACACCAACACCCCCCCGTGTCCAGAAATCGGACACCCCCCCGTATCCGAAAATCGGACACCCCCGTGTCCAGAAATCGGACACACAAGATACAGTAGTACAAGATACAGATCTATCGAATATTCGAAAGGAAAAGATCTCGAAAAGAGAAACGAACGCCGAAGACAGTGATCCATATGCTGCGACAACGATAGTCATCGATGAGCAAACCTCACCTGTTGAAGTCTATCCAGAGCGAATCACACCGTCACACACTACATCCTTGACTGCGGTAGGCGATGTGCTTGCCAAGCATATCAAGCCCCGCCCGACAGGGGACAGGGGAGTGCGCGATATGCTGTTGGCACCCATAAGTCAGTTTGCTGAGGAGTTTGGCGACCAGGCATCACTGAAGAGTTCGATGAGTCGTGCGGCCAATCTCTTTGCGCGCAGCGAGATGAGTCAGGAGCGGTTTATTGGCTGTTTATGGGAAGCACGGGCAATAACCCGCGAGCGCCTACGCGAAGCGAAGGGAACCGGAATTCGCAACAAGATGAGCTACTTCTTCAGTGTGCTGACTGAACGCCTTGGTCTGGTAGACGCCAAGGCCTCTGAAGAGTCCCACAATCGGCGCGTTTCTCCACCGTCACCCAACACATCAGAAGAGCAGCAAAGACCCGCCAGAGACGCCTACAGCGCCCCACAGCACCCTTCATCTGGTGCTGCTGACACTGCAAAATCTGCAGCGGAGTGATGTCTGCCGCCGCGTGTCACATGTGATGTTTAGCACAAAATTGCGAATATGCGACGGGCGTGGTAGGATATGGCCGGAAGGGGAACGCACCCACGGTGCTTGCGACACCACGGGAGCTCTAGCCCTTCCGGGCTACTGCAGTAGGAGTAAGCTACCGCAGCAGCGAGCGCATGATTCCACGAATCACTGCTCTGTGCAAGCTCGGGCCTACTCGTACGGCTGACAGCCAGCGGCTCTCAGTTTCTTCGTGGTGATCCACGAACACGTAGGAGTAAGCTACGATGCCCACCGCTCCTCAAAAACCACCACCATTTCCCCATACCAAACATCAGTATCGACGCTGTGTACACCACTGGTCGCGCCCGCGCCTGTTTACGGGAGCTTTCGGCTCGCCGTGAGGCTATCAGAACGGCGGGTGTGTGGGAAGGGGTAGACTCGGTTCGCCGCCTGGCGACCGCCAACCGTCGAACCGACGCTGCGCGCCCTTCACCAACACCAAAGCCGTCCCGATTGTCGCCTCCCGTGCCGAAAGCAATATGGCACAGGCGGTGCGCTCTTTTCGTTGACAGATATGCGCGCCGTTTGCACAGCAATCCAACACTCGTCGCTTTGCGATTCTTTCGCATTTATATCAACCATAATGCCATCATAAAGCAAGGTTCAAAGTAATAGTGCGAGTAGAGTTCATAGCATAGCCAAGTGTCAGATATTCCACAAAATACGGTCAAAACGAGTTTCTTTTATTGAAAAATTGGTTGTATAGTACCCGTTACTCGCTCAAATATCGATATCTTTGTCGCCGTTGCATCCATGCTGAACAAGAAGTACATGACGATTTTGCTAAAGATATCGCACACAACACGGCGTACATGTACCGCCAATAAAACCGGTAGCCGACACAACAAGAACACGGAGGCAGACAATGGAAAGTGCAGCACGGGTGCCGCAGAGCCTCATTGGCGCGACCTACGCGCGTATCTCAACGGCACAACAGAAGGAAGGCATCTCGCTGGAGCAGCAGGACGAGCGGATGGTTGCATACGCACAGCAGAATCACGTCTCAGTACCAGAGGCGTATCGCTTCAAGGAACAGGGTTCAGGGTATGAATCGGAGCGCTCCGACTACAACAAGATTCGCGAGCTTATCCGCAGCCGGCAGATCAATGTCTTGATTGTCTATGGCGCCGATCGCTACACCCGCGACCCTATCCACGGTGAGATATTCCGTGCTGAGCTGCGCCGCAACCGCGTTGCACTGCACATCATCACCGAGGGCGGCGAGGTCGATATCGTCACCCCGACCGGTCAGTTTATCCGTCGTCAGATGGATAACTTCAACTGGTATTGGGGCAAGATGATTCAGCAAACTGTGCAGGACAAGAAGCACGCCTATACCGAGCAGGGGGTGCCACTCTTGCAGGGAACGCCGCCGTTTGGCTACCGACGAATTGGTAAGCGCGATAAGGGACAACTTGAGGCGGATGAAAAGGAAGCAGTGGTTGTCAGGCGCATCTTTGAACTCTTCGACCAGGGAACTACCCCAACCGAGATAACGAGTATGCTGCAGGGAACACCGACACCTACCGACATGCGCCCGCACAAACGTGCTCGCAAGGCAGGCTACGGGAGGTGGTTGGTCGGATGCATTTACAATATCCTACGCTGCGAAACATACGCCGGAACCTACCATGCCTACAAACGACGCGTCATTGAGGACGAAAACGGCGAACGACGCAAAGTCGCGCAGCCACGCGCTGAATGGCATGCAATCCCCGTACCCCCATTGGTGAGTCGTGAGCTTTGGGAGCGGGCGCAGCAGCGGCTTACTGAGGGGCAACTCAAATCGAAGACCGGCAAACTGAAATATAACTACCTGCTGATGCGGCGGGTTTGGTGTGGCGTCTGCGGCTACAAGATGTCGGGAAGCACTGTCTTTCACAGCCGTAAAGACGGTAGCCGGTATGAGAAGAAGTACTATCGCTGCAATACATGGAGCAAGGGTATTGTGGCGCCGCGCTGTCGCCTGCCGTACATCCCAGTCGGAGCAGTTGATGCAACGGTGTGGAACTTTGTCTCCTCACTACTTGCTGACCCACAGGCGCTGGTAGCTTCAATCCGCGAAATGCGGCAATCGCATCTTGAGAGTAACCAGTCGCTCAGTGAGCGCATCGCAGCCATTGATGAACTGATCGGCGAGCGCACCCGCGAGCTTGAGGAGTTA
The DNA here is from genome assembly GCA_937859575.1 of uncultured Chloroflexota bacterium. GTDB lineage: Bacteria > Chloroflexota > Chloroflexia > Chloroflexales > Roseiflexaceae > CALLZL01. Next base: position 5,860 of record CALLZL010000640.1, on the reverse strand, counting down.
GCTCTCAGCTATCCATCAGCACATGGCATGCTGCGCACTGTCTTGCAGAAGCAGGCTGACCAACTGGAAGAGGTGTTGCGCGGACTTGCTGTGCAGCGCGAGAAGCTGCAGGGGGAGTTTGACGAGGTGGTACTACCCGAGGAAGCGATTGTCGCATTAGAGGTATTTGCCGAACAGGTGAAGGATTCGCTTGGAAGTGCGGACTTTGACAAGCGCCGTGCTGTCATCGAGCAGCTGAACATGCTCTTCGAAATCACACAAGAAGGGGAGGATATCGTGGTCTTCGTCAAGTGGCTCACTGAACCATTCCGGCTGACCGTTATGCAAAATTCAGAGCCTCATTAAAGATCACAATATCACCGGCATGCACATCATTGAAGATACGCTGCCCCGGCAGATCGACCCGATCCATGTCGATCTCATAGCACGATTTGTGTGATCCGGGAACGACGACGAACTCACCCTGGTTCGGCCCGACATCGGTCAGACAGTAGAAGACCTTGACCATCGGGCAGATGAATGTGTCATCAACAACGTGCCCCGTCGGGTGCGCCGCAACGCCGCGATGCCAGCGGCCACCCTTGAAACCCGGATAGGTAAAGTAGAGATCGTTGTCGATATGCCGGTAGTCCTCACCAGTAAACTCGGCCAGGTACGACACAACTGCCGGGTGGTCGAGCAGCGCGGCAAAACGGGTATCGGCATCGAACATGCGCGAGAGCGGGCGGTTAAGCTGATTCGCCGCATATGACGGATCTTCATTAATCGCGGCAATATCTTTGCCCTTGTTCTCTTCGACCAGTTGCAGGAGCTGCGCAACCTCTGCCGGGCTGAGTGCGCCGCGCAGATGCAAATACCCCTGGTTATCAAACTGGAATCGTTCGTCGGCAGTGACCATTGTCATGACCCTCCATGATGTACAAGAAGATTGTGCCTCTATCATACCCGAGTTCTGTAATCGTGCTGCAGCGTTACCGCACATCACGCCCCTGGTTGAGGATGATGACGTTACCGCTGGCGCAATCCCCGGCCGGCGAGGCCAGAAACGCTACCCATGCGGCAACTTCCGTGGGATCCAGTGGTTCACGACGCGGCATTCCTGCCAGCGCCTGCGCCAACACCTCCGGCGCAACCACATCAAACAGATCGGTACGCGTCATCGCCGGCGCAATCGAGTTGATCACAATCCCTTCGTGTGCATAGCGCCGCGCCAGATGCTTGGTCAGGTTGTCGAGTGCTGCCTTACTCGCCCGGTAGTGTGCCGGGTCAAAGACATCGAAATTGTACGCGCCATTCGACGAAATATTGACAATCTTCTTGATGCCGGGGCGCAGTAACATGAGCGGAATCGCCTGCTGGCAACAGAAAAAGGCACTCTCGAAATTGATCGCCATCTGCTGCTGGAGTTCAGCAGGCGTGATAGCAAGAAAATCGGTGACGAAGCATGTTCCTGCATTGTTGACGAGCAGATCCAGCCCGCTATGCACCTCGGCGATCCGGCCGAATAGTTGTGCAACCGCAGCCGGCTGCGTCAGATCTACTGCATCCGCAGTAAAACCATGCTCGGCGGCGGCCTGAGTTAGCCTGACTTCGTCGATATCACTTCCGACAACCGTATAGCCTGCCTGCAGTAACGCCTGTGCAATCGCCAATCCGATTCCACGCGCCGCCCCGGTCACAAGTGCCACCTTTGCCATCGGTATCTCCTACTGCCTTGAGGGTACCGTCAAAGTCATCTCCGATACGAGTTCGGCGGCCGGGCCGCCAAAAATACCCCGAAAACAGTGTGAAGCAGAGCCTCACGGACTTTGACATTACCTGCACTATCTTCTGAATCGTTGAGCTATAGCTTATAATACCAGGACACTATCGATCTGCCCGAGTGTAGATGACTATTCGAGCGAGGTGGTATCGTGGCCGATCGTAAGACGCTGCAAGCGGAAAATAGCGCTTTACGAGCACGTATCGCTCTTCTGGAAGCCCGGATCGCCAATCAAGCACAGCAAGAACAGGCAGCGCAACAGGCTGGCCCTGCCGCACGCAGATCTGGTACGAGCGAGCTCCAACAGCTACCCGATTGGTATCGGCTGTTGTTCGAACGATCGTTGAATGCGATCCTGATTGCCGACGATAGCGGCACCTATCTTGATGCCAATGAAGCCGCCGCACGCTTGATCGGTATACCACGCCAACAACTGATTGGCTTGAATGTGCGGGCGTTACGTACCCCCAGAGACGAAGATCTGCAACAGCGGTTTCGCAGGTATATCGATACCGGCCCGGAACAGGGCGAATTCATCTTTTACCAACCCGATGGTGATCTTCGGATTGCCACCTACACCGCCAACCGGATCGGCGATAACCTGCACATGAGCATCTTGCAGGATGTGACCGATCTCAGGCAGATCGAAGAAGACTTCCACGAAATCAATCAACGGTATCGCTTGATCACCGAAAACGCGATTGATCTGATTGAACTGCTCGACATCGACGCCGATGCCGTCTGCATCTATGCCAGCCCATCACACCAGGCTGTATTCGGCATCCCTCCCGATCAGATCGTCGGCATGCGTCTGTTCGATGCTATTCACCAGCATGATCTGGCCATTGTTGAAGCAATGTGGCAAAACCTCATCGAACATGGCACCGGCAACACCATGGCACGTGTACGACACCTCGATGGAAGCTGGCGCTGGATCGAAGCGACGATTCGCTCAACCGAGCACCACGGGCGACGACTGGCTCTGCTTGTCGGGCGCGATGTAACCGAGCGCAAGCATATGGAGCAGCGCTATCTGCAGGCACAGAAAATGGAGAGTGTCGGCCGGCTTGCCGGCGGCGTAGCCCACGATTTCAACAACTTGCTTACTGCCATCCAGGGGTACACAAGCTTTGCCATTGATGCGATCGGCATCCAACATCCGGCGCAATCCGATCTGGCTGAGATCCAGCACACCATCAAACGTGCCAGCTGGCTCACACAGCAACTGCTGGCGTTTTCCCGCCGCCAGCCGGTATCACCACAGACCCTCAACCTGAATGAGCGGATGCTCGACACCACCCGGCTCCTGCGCCGATTGATCGGCGAGGATATCGAGCTGATCGTACTGCCGGATCCCGAACTGGCACTGACCCGTGTCGATCCAGGTCAACTCGACCAGGTTCTGGTCAACCTGGTCGTGAATGCCCGTGATGCCATGCCCCAGGGCGGCACGCTCACGATCGAGACATCGAATGTGGTGCTTGATCACGAATATGCCCGCCGACACGATGATGTAGAAGCCGGCGCATATGTCATGCTCTCGGTCAGCGATACCGGTGCCGGTATGGCACCCGAGGTCATGAGGCATCTCTTCGAACCATTCTTCACCACCAAAGAGCCGGGCCGTGGTACCGGCCTCGGGCTGGCAACCTGTTATGGGATCATCACGCAGCATGGCGGCCATATCTGGTGTTACAGCACCCCCGATGCCGGTACCACCTTCCGTATCTATCTACCGCAGGTCAGCGCAGAAATCGAACAGCAGCCGCTTTCGCATGAACCGCTCATCAACCTGCTCCACGGCCATGAGACGATCCTGGTGGTCGAAGACGAACCGGCTGTGCTGTCGCTGATCGCACGTATTCTGCTACGCCAGGGGTATCATGTCTTGACGGCCGTCAGTGGGGCAGAAGCGCTTCAGCTTATGAGTGGCGAGCACCCGCCGATTCAGCTCGTGATCACCGACTTGATCATGCCGCAGATCAGTGGTATCGAGCTGGCTCGTACCCTTCGCCATCAACTGGCACAGCTACGCGTTATCTATATGTCGGGGCATACCGATCATTCGGCGGTCGGCTTCAGCCGCCACGATTCCGGAGTGCTCTTCCTACAAAAGCCGTTTTCGGCTCAGGAACTCGCTCGTGTCGTTCGCATTGCTCTCGACCAGCCCCCGGGGGATGTCATCTAACTAGCAGGAGGCTCCTTTGCCGTCACGGTATGGCACCATCAGCCGTATGGCGGCACCCCACCGCCAATGAAACACATCCAGCAATCTCCGGCCGCCATACTGGCGCTTATGAGTGTCGCCGTATTCCTCGGTGCCGTCGATCTGACAATCGTCACTGCCGTGCTACCGAAGATTATTCTGGATCTCGGCATTTCGATCGACACCGAGTTGCATCGTGCCGCCTGGATCATCTCCGGCTATTTGCTTGCCTATACCCTGAGTATCGCCATCGCGGGGCGGATCTCGGATCTCACCGGCCGCCGGCCGGCCTATCTCGTCTGCCTCGTAATCTTCTTGATCGGTTCGGCTGCCGTTGCCATGGCACCAACTATCGATCTGGTGATTGCCGGGCGGGTTGTGCAGGCGCTTGGTGCCGGGGCACTGGTGCCAATCAGCATGGCACTGGTGGCTGATCTCTACCCGGCCGGGAAACGCGCTGCCCCCCTCGGCATCATCGCTGCCGTCGATACTGCCGGCTGGATGGTTGGGCATCTGTATGGCGGAGCGCTCATGCGGCTGTTCGACGACTGGCGGTTGCTCTTCTGGCTGAATCTGCCGATCGGCGTGCTGGCACTGGCGCTGATGTGGTCGACCCTGCGGGATCTGCCCATCCTGCGTGCGGCCGGCCGCTTCGACTGGCGCGGTGCGCTGTTGCTCAGCGCCGGGCTGACGGCACTCAATATCGGCCTGGCAGCCGGTGCCGATCTAGGCCAGGCCGATTTTTACGGCGAACGGGCCGGCCCACCACTCTATGCCCTGCCGCTGAGTCTGGCTGCCGTTGGGCTTCTGGTGGGATTTGTGACATGGCAGCATCGCAGCGGTGATCCACTGATCGAGCCGGCACTTCTCACTCATCGTATCCCGGCTGCGGCAGCGGCCATCAACGCATGTAGCGGCTTTGCGCTGGCCCTGGCGCTTGCGAATGTCCCGCTCTTCATCAACACCCGCCTCGGCCTGCGCAACCCGACCGACCCCGATATTCTGCGCCAGGGTGCATGGGAAAGCGGCCTGATGCTCTCGGTGTTGACCCTCAGCATGGCACTGCTGGCGATCGCCGGCGGTCGCCTGATGGCCCGCTATGGCCCGCGGCCCATTGCTACCCCCCGGCCGGCGTTTGCCGCGATCGGCTTTGCCATGCTTGCCGGCTGGCAGGCCGACACCAGCTATGCTACTATGGCGCGCGGGCTGTTCGTCGCCGGTTTTGGGCTAGGCCTCACGCTTGCCCCGGCCGCTGCGGTTGTCATCGAAGCTGCCGACCCCGAACGGCGTGGTGCTGCTGCCGCACTAGTGATTGTGACACGCCTGATCGGTATGACTGTCGGGGTTTCGGTACTCACACTCTTCGGCGTTCAGCGCCAGGATGCCCTGCGTCGCGCTGCTGCCGAAGATCCGGCGGTCGTTGCCGATCCGATCACCTTCCTGATCGGCGTTGCCGCACAGGTTGTCGGCGAAACCTTCCTGTTTGCCTGTGGCGCATGTGTTGTTGGTTGCCTGATAGCACTGCAGCTACGCAGGGCTGGGTAAAACGAATGGAGCATCAATGAAAATAGCCGTCTTCAGCACCAAGCCGTACGACCGGCAGTTTCTTGAAGAATATAACCGCAACCACCACCACGAGATCACCTTCTTCGAACCACGTCTGACACACGAAACCACAACCCTCGCTAGCGGGTTCGATGCCGTCTGCCTGTTCGTCAATGATGTCGCCAATGCCGCCGTTCTGCACAAACTCGCCGCCGGCGGCACACGTATGATCGCCCTCCGCTCGGCGGGCTACAATCACGTCGATCTCGAAACCGCCCGGCATCTTGGCATTGCCGTAGCGCGTGTGCCGGCCTATTCACCATATGCCGTCGCCGAACATGCGCTCG
>CALLZL010000639.1 GCA_937859575.1 uncultured Chloroflexota bacterium | reverse complement strand
ACTGCCGGAGGAATCCCGCTCAGCACACCGGTCACCCCATTCAGGCTCAACCCGCCGGGCAACACCCCCGACGTGATCGCAAAGGTCGCCGGCCGGGTCGTGGTAAAGACATGCCGGTATGGTCGCGGTGTCAGTGGTGATAACGGCACGCCGCTGGTAAAGCTCAGGCCCGCCAGGGTATCGAGCGTGACCGCACCAGTGTTGAGTGGATCAAGCAAGCCTGCCAGCCCTCCCTGCACCCACGAAACCGAGAAACGCCCATACCAGTCGGAATCATTATTCCCGCAGGCCGCCAGGCCACCATGCAGTTGGCCAACAATCCGCTTGTTCTGGTCGAACAACGGCGAACCCGACGAGCCGGGCTCGGTGGTGCCGAGATCCCAGTCGATCACACGGAGATGGGTTGCTGCCCCAGGGCTGTTCGACCCGCCATACGATGTGATCCGGGTCGGCTGGTTCTCGAAGCTGATCCGCTTTTCGTCGCCCAACGGGTGGTGAATACCAACTGCCGACGGTGGTGCGGCACCACTGCGATCCCAGCCGGCCCAGGCCGGCTTGTAGCTTGCTGGAACCGCCTGGTTGAACTCGATCAGGGTCATGTCGGAGGCCGGGTTCTCGGCCTGCAGCATGGCACCGCCAACCAGTGCCTGGGCCTTCGAACCATCGCCCGGCTGGCCGCTGGCCGCACTATTGGGGGCGCGGCATGTCGAGTTCTGGTAGTTCCAGTACGAAACTACCGAGGCCGCATTAAAGAGATTGATACCGCAGTGGTATGCGGTAAGGAAGAATGGCCGCTGGTTCTGGGATGTGTTGTTCACCAGTGCGCCCGAACAGAGAGCCGTTCCGTTGATGACGATCAGCGCCACCGATTGGATCTGATCGCGCCAGGCATTCCCCTCGGGGCAGACAACATCGACATTGCACGAACCGGATTTATCACGCGGCATGTTGAAGGGATCGAGAATACCATACGCAAACTTCGTCAATTCCAGTTCAAGCGCGTCACGTTCCGCAACCGGCAGCACCAGCTCAAGCTGCACCAACTCACCCGTCACCAGGGGTGTCCAGAGCTGACCATGTGCCTGATTGTCGGCAGCACGAAACGGGCCAACCTGTTCGGCTCCACCGGCATTACGCACCGTCAGTACTGCGCCTTGCGGCAGGCGGAAGCGGGTAAAGCCCAGGCTCACCGTCACCGCACCCGGCGAGGTCAGCGCCAATCGCCAGCGAGCACTACCATCGGCAAGCACATCCCAACGGCCGGCATTGGCCGGCGTAATGTGAACATCTATCAATTCACCGATCCGCAGTGGTGCCGGAGTGCTCGGGTCGTGCGTCAGCACCGGTACGCGCTTGTCAAGCGGCGGCGGGGCCAAGGCGAGCAGCGGAACCTCTGCGGAGTCGCGCGTGAGTGCCGTTACACCAGGCGGCATCCCGGCTACCGGTGCGATCACCATCGGTACCAGAGCACACAGGATCGCCACGAAGACGTAGCGCAAGATCTTCGGTCTCATTGATCCTCCTTATTGGATGCGTTGATATTGTATCCGATCAGCCTGCGTACGACCGTCGTAGCGTCGTTGACGCAGCTACATCGATCTGGTACACTGCGGCGCATTTTCGATGGTTGGCGAATGGCCGGGGCACGTATGGAACACGCTGAGTATCTGACGATGGCGGCGGTTGAGGATCACCACTGGTGGTATGGCGGCATGCGTGCCATTGCCGCTGCCATGCTGGCCGAGGTGTATCCTGCGGCATCCCGGCTACAGATTCTCGATGCCGGCTGCGGCACCGGCGGTAATATCGGCCTGCTGCAACGCTATGGCCAGACGATCGGGATCGATATTGCACCTGACGCGATCAGCTTTGCCGCTAACCGGTTGGCGGGGCGCCTGGCTCGCAGCTCGGTGCTGCAGTTGCCATTCGCCGATCAGTCGTTCGACCTGGTTACATCATTCGAAGTTCTGTATCATCGCGGCGTGCCGAGCGAAGCTACCGCCCTTGCCGAAGCTTATCGGGTGCTGCGACCGGGCGGGCGGCTGCTGATTCGGTTGCCGGCTTTCGAGGTGCTGCGCGGTAATCACGACCGGGCGGTTCACGGACGGCGGCGCTATACTGCGGCCGAGGTGCATGCCTTCCTTACAGCCACTGGCTTCACCGTTGAACGCAGTTCGTATGTCAATAGCCTGTTGTTACCGCTACCACTGGTGCAGCGCATCGGCGAACGCCTGCTACCGGCGGTCGAGCAGAGCGATTCGGATCTGGCACTCCCGCCGCCGCTCCTGAACGAGTTCCTACGCTGGCCGATGGCGGCCGAGGCGGCCTGGATCGCCCACGGCGGCCGCTTCCCCGTCGGGCTGTCGGTACTCTGCCGCGCCAGGCGCATACACTAACCCGTTGTACGACTGGAGTCACTATGCTTCATACGCTGCTTGATCGTCTGGCGGCATCTCCCCAGCTCTGGGGGTTGCTCCGCTGGTTAGCCGAAGGCGGCTTTCACGCCGATCGCGAAGTGATCACCCGTGAGCTTGCACCGCACCAGGCGGTTGGAAGCCGCACCTTTCTTGATTTTGGCTGCGGTACCGGCGAATTCGCCCCTTTGTTTCCGGCCGGTTCATATATCGGCTTCGATATCGCTCGGCATTATGTACGCCATGCCGCCTACCGGCATCATGGTCACTATGCGGTCATGAGCGGCGGAGAACTCGCCTACCGCGACCAGCAGTTCGACGCCGCCCTGGTGCTGGGCGTCTTTCACCATATGCCCGATGCACTGGTGCGCTCGTCGATCGCCGAGCTGTATCGCGTGCTGCGGCCGGGTGCCAGGCTGCTGATCATGGAAGATGTCCCCTCGCCGCGCCGCTGGAATCTTGCCGGCCACTTCATGCACTGGCTGGATCGTGGTGACCATATCCGCAGCGACGCAGAGTACCGGGCACTCTTCGAACCCTACTTTACCATCAGCCGCAGCTACCCGATCCAGAGTGGCGTGTGCGACCTGGCCGTGTATGTAACCGCACGGGCCGCACTGCGGCCGGCCGGCGCGCCAACCATGCGTCACGGAATCCAGCCATATGCCTGAACCGCTGCATACATTGGTGCGGCTCCGTACCGCCATGAGCTTGCCGCGGTTGCTGCTGCTGCTCGCCATGATCCTGCTGCTGGCCGGTCTGCTGGCCGCACGCGCCGCCGGTGCCGACATCAATGCTGCGACGGTACGAAGCCTGCTGCAAGACATTGGTCCGTGGGGGCCGCCGGCCCTGATCGCGGCAATCACCATGCTACTGCTTGTACCCGCCCTACCAGCATCGATTCTGCAGATCGCCGCCGGGCTGGCATACGGGCCGCTTGGTGGCCTGTGCTTCGCCCTGATTGCCGATCTGCTTGGTGCGAGCATCGGTTTCCTGATAGCCCGTCGCTGGGGGCGTCAGGCTATCGTGCAGCGTATGACACCGGATCAACACGCCACATTCGAACGCCTCATACAGCGGATGTCGTGGCGCTCGGTCATGCTCCTGCGCCTGTTACCCGGCCCAGCCTACCCGATCGTCTCGTTTGCCGCCGGTTGCTCGGCGATCAGCTTTCGTCGCTATACGCTCGCCTCACTGGCCGGTGCCGCTCCATCGCTGGCGCTGTTGGCCTATGCCGGTGATCTGGTGCTGGCTGCGCCGCTCCTCGCCTTTGCCCTTGTCGCCCTTCTGATCGTCGGGCTGGCCCTCGTGGCACGCCTGCTCAAAATCTGATAGTTATGTGCGCCGCTGACGCAGCCATAGCACAAATGCGCACAACCAGCCGGCCCAGGCCAGTGCACGCCAGCCGAGGCGCGCACCAAGCAGCACGCCAAACAGCATGGTACGCAACACTTCGGTCATAAGCCGGCGACGCGGAGCAGGGCGCGCATGCGCGCTCCAATCAAGCGTCACGATCTGCATCAGCATGCCATGCTTGTCGAGTTCTTCGAGAGTCGCCAGATAGATCGTGTCGGTATGCTGCGCCGCCAGCAGCAGATCACGGCGCAGCGATGGCCAGCCGAGCGGCATGCCGTCGTGGCCGCCCGGGCCGCTACCGATAGCGATCGCATCGGCCACCTCGCCATACGCCGCGATCAGCGCCCCACCCAGATCATCGGCCAACCAATCGATCGGCATCTGACTTGAGCAGAAGAGTACCTCAACATCAGCCGGAAGATCAACAATATCAAGTGCCCGCTGAACCAGCGTCGTCCCGGCCAGCCGATCATCGGCAATCAGGGGGATCTGATATGTATGCACCTCATACCCGTCATGGCGAATAGTTGCGATCAGATCCAGGTATGCTGCACGCGCCGCCGGGTAGAGTGCATTATCACGTGCCAGCCACAGGCGGCGCAGGAAGACGCGCATCAGCCGCCAGGTATTCCACTCATCAGTCTCAAGTGGTGGTTCGATCTCGATCCCGACGGCCATAATCTGGAGTTCGGCCGCCTGCACCCATGCGCGAAAGGCTCGATAGCACGCCGTTGCACGTGGGTAATTGGTAAGGCTAAACCCGACTTCGTCGGTTGTCGGTGGGATCAACCATGCGACAACCGGTATGGCCGCATGGTTCAGCCGGCGTATCGCAGCCGCATTGGTTTCATCAAACTGTGGCAGTGCAAGTGCGATTCCATACCCCTGCTGCGCAAGCAGTTCGAGCATGGGCGGTGCCAGCAGTTCAAGCAGTGCGACACCTTCACACTCAACAAAAAAGAACAGCCGTGGCCGCCCCCCCGGCAATACTGTCGGCTCATGACCAGGCTGGTCTGGTATTTCTATCGACAAAGAAGCAACTCTTTCATCCATTGTATCTTACAGTATTGTAGCATGAAGCATATGTTCGAGAGGTGCAGCCGGCATCAGTAGGCATACATGCATTGTGGTGCGGCCGGCATGCAACCAGCCATCTCCAGAAAGGTATCAGACATGCCCTACCATGGATTTGATCTCACCAACTCCAGTGTAGTTATCACTGGTGCCGGGCGTGGCCTGGGTGCCGGGCTAGCCGAGGCCTTTGCCACCGCCGGTGCCCGCATCACAATCGCGGATCTGCAGCCCGAACTGGCCGAAACCACCGCCAAACGGCTCCAAAACAGCGGCACTGCCGCGATTGCCGTTGCATGCGATATCCGCGACGCACAACAGGTGGCCGAGCTGCGTGATCAGGCAATCGCTGCCTTCGGCACCATCGATGTCTGGATCAATAATGCCGGTATCAATATCCCCGGGCCGGCTGCCACCCTCGAGCTCGCTGAATGGAACCAGATCATCGCAACTAATCTGACCGGCACATTCATCGGTTGCCGTGCCGCCGGCGAGATCATGTTGGCTCGCGGTCGCGGTAGTATCATCAACATCAGCTCGATCCATGGTCATGTCGGGAGTTATGTACATCAGGCTGCCGCCTATAACGCCAGTAAAGCGGGTGTCATTAATCTGACCCGCTCGCTGGCGCTGGAATGGGGCGCGCAGGGCGTACGCGTCAATGGAATATCGCCCGGTCCACTCGCCACCGAACTGATGACGACGCGCCTTGCAAATCCCGAATATGTCCAGTTGATGATGCACCGCATGGCGATCAAGCGTGTCGGCACCCCCGAGGATGTTGCCGGTGCCGCTCTGTTCCTGGCTGCACCCGCCGCCGCCTGGATCACCGGCCAGATTCTGGCGGTTGACGGCGGCTGGCTTGCTGCGTAACGCTTGTTCCGCCCAACGGTGCTCCCACCGTTGGGCGGACAGCAGAGCTATATCATCCCGTAAGATTCTCGTCATATCTCCGATACCTCCCGGGTGTATTGTCGAACATATCTTGTATCCACTGATCAAGGAGTATCGATAATGCATTCCCTCATGCTGCGTATTATGCTGCTGTGTGGCATCCTCTTGCTTGGCGCTTGTGCAGCGCGCCCTGCCGCATCCCCTGCCCCGCCATCAGATCGTGTCGCAGTAACCGAACAACCCATGGCCGAGCAACCCACCACTGAACAACCCACCGCCGAGCAACCCACCACTGAACAACCCACCACTGAACAACCTACCACTGAACAACCCACCACTGAACAACCGGCCTGGCAGACACTGAGCCTGATTAATGCACGCAGTGGCGCTTCGTTCACTCTTGGAGATTTTGCCGGCAAGACAGTCTATGTCGAACCAATGGCGACATGGTGCAGCAAATGCCGCGAGCAACTGATCCAGCTGAATATGGTTCGCAACCAGCTCGATAACGATCGATTCGTTTTCATCGCTCTGAGTGTCGAAACCGCTATCAGTAGTGCCGAGTTGGCACGCTATGCCGACACACAAGGGTTTGATTTCATCTTCGCGGTCATGACTCCTGAACTGCTGTTGGCACTCAGCGATACCTTCGGCCGCACTATCAGCAACCCACCGGCGACTCCCCACTTCATCATCCTGCCCGACGGTAGCACCAGCGGGCTTTCGACCGGCATCAAACCGGCCGATATGCTGCTCACCGCTCTGCAGGAAGCCGGAGGGCAGCAATGAGTTCCTATCTGGAAGCGTTTGTCCTTGGTAACGCAGCAATCCTTGGCAATGTCTGCATCCTACCGCTCTACCCGAGTCTGCTCGCATTTCTGGCCGGTCAGCGCAGCAGCCGGCATGTCAGCGGTTGGCTCGGGGTACTGGTTCTGGCCGGCATCCTGAGCCTGATGATCGCAATCGGCATGATCCTGTATCTTCTCAACCAATCTTTTGGTGCATTGCTCGGCATCTTGCTACCGCTGATCTACGGCACAGTGCTTGTACTCGGCATCCTGATGCTATTTGGCGCGAATCCTTTCGAGCGGCTGAGCAGCATCCAGGCCCCACTACTAAAAAACCCATACGCGACCGCCTATCTGTATGGTATCTTCCTCGGCCCAATGACCCTGCCCTGCACCGGACCGCTCATTGTCAGCGCATTCGTACTCGGAGCCGGAAACATCGCCTCGCTGGCCGATGGATTGTTCTATTTTCTGGCATTCGGGCTTGGTTTCGGCTGGCCGCTCCTGTTACTGCCGCTTGCAGCCCAGGCCTTCCAGCAGCGTTTTACCGGCTGGCTACGCCGCAACTATACCCTGCTGGGGCGTGCCTCAGGTCTCTTGCTAATCGGTATCAGCCTGTTCGGATTCTGGGCCGAAGTCTTGCCACAGCTCTAACTTGCACCAATCAGAACATCCCACCATCCCCACCGCGACACCCGGCAGAACAACTGCCGGGTGTTATTATGAGGTAAAAAGTTGTGCCGTCATAACCTATGCTTGTCAGATATTTTCTTGCAACTTGATCCAATTAGGTACAATAGTTCACAAAGAACGGTACGCAACACCAACTGATGAATAACAAGCGTACCTTCAACGATATAATCAGGAGGAATCCAATGGCTGCCAAAATGGTTGATGCACGTGGTGAAGTGACTATTCCGGATCCGCCGATCGCACATCTGTTGTTCAGCACGACTCGTCTGGCATGGCTCTGGGCCATTTTACGAATCTATCTCGGCTATACCTGGCTCACATCCGGCTGGGGCAAAGCAACCAACCCGGCCTGGGTCGAGAGTGGCGACGCATTGAAAGGGTTCTGGGAACGCGCCGTAACGATCCCCGACACCGGCCGCCCGGTTATTGCATTCGACTGGTATCGCAGCTTCATTCAGTTTATGCTCGACAACGGCTGGTATACCTGGTTTGCCAAGCTGGTTGCGTATGGTGAGGTTCTGATCGGTATTGCACTGATCGCCGGCGCATTCGTTGGCATTGCTGCCTTCTTTGGTGGCTTTATGAACTGGAACTTCATTATGGCCGGCACGGCAAGCACCAACGCCCTGCTGTTCGTCATCGCCATCATCCTGATGCTCGCCTGGAAGGTCGCCGGCTGGTATGGTGTTGATCGCTACCTGCTCCCACGGGTCGGAACACCCTGGACCTGGGGTGGGCAGAAGCAGAATACCGGTGGATCCGCATCAGCTACTGCCTGAACAATTGCTGACATATATTCGAAAAGACGGCAGTAAAACTGCCGTCTTTTCGTTCCGCTATTTGACAAACTGCAGGGTGTGCGGTACTATTCCGCCATCAGCGCAATATCGCGTTCGAAAGCCGAAGTGGCGGAACTGGCAGACGCGCTACGTTCAGGGCGTAGTGGGGGCAACCTCGTGGGAGTTCAAATCTCCCCTTCGGCACCACCACATCCCATCGGCGGGATGTCAGTGGGGAATAGTTTAATGGTAGAACGCCTGACTCTGAATCAGGTAGTTGGGGTTCGAATCCCTGTTCCCCAGCCAGTATACAAGCTCAGGGCGCCTAGCACTACCTAGGCGCCCTGAGCTTTTTTTGCATTCATAGGCCTTCGTCAGCATGGCTTCAACCTGACGAACGGCAGAGCAACGCTGTCGTACGAGCATGACCACTAGGGCTTATGCGTTCTCACGACGCCCGGCGCGTCAACGCGCGGGCTACCGCTGCGAAGCCCGCCTTCGCGGGCTGAGCGAGGCCGCGACGGCGGCCTTGGTGCGGGCAGCCGGCGGCTTGAGCCGCCCGGCGTCGGTGCCACACCGAGAACGCATAAGCCCTATGAATCCCACCCCCAGGCCTCACACGAAGATCTTGTGCGTGCTATACTACAAGGAATATAGTAAGAAAGCCGGCCGAGACATCGATGAAATTTATCGCCCTCCACAAACATTCGCGCTCTGCGACGCTTGGGGTTGCGACGGCAGCCACCGCAGCCAAGCGCTCTGAGATCCTCAGAGATGCCGCACACTCCGAGCGTAGTGTGCGGCTTGTGAGCCTCGGATTACCACAATTCGAGCCCGAGCTACGTGCGCATCAGGATCATGGCTTCGAGCGACTCGGCAACCTCGGCTGCTATATCGTCGAAACCGATGACCCGCAACAAGAGCAGGCCGCCCGCGAAGTTCTCGAACATGATTACCTGATTCTCCCCGACATCCAACTCTCGTTGCCGGTAGCAGCCAGCACCATGCGGCGTATATCGCGTGCACCACGTGATTCACAGTGGCCCATCGAGAGCGGTATCGCTCAAGCGCATGCGCAGGGGCTTAGCGGCAAAGGAGTGCTGGTCGGGGTACTCGATACCGGCTGTGATGCCGATCATACCGAGTTCAGCCAGAAACAGATCGACTTCCGGTATGTTCCGCTGAACCCGGCCCCCGATGGCATGCGTACCGTGCGCGGGTTTGATGTCCACGGGCATGGCACCCATGTTTGTGGAATCATTGCCGGGCGCAACATCGGCATTGCACCCGATGTCGATCTGATGGTTGCTTCGGTGATCGAAAGCGAGACCGTCAAAACCAGCCTTGAGCGCATCGTGATTGCACTCAACTGGATGCTTGGGCAGCTGCAGAAACCGGAACATCAGGATCGACCGATGATTATCAGCATGTCGCTCGGTTTTCGTTCCGAATGGATCAGTGCGCCGGTGTTCAAATCGGTCACGGATGGGGTACAGTTGCTCTTGCGTACCCTGGTGGATGATTTCGATGTGCTGCCCGTGGTGGCGATCGGCAACGATGGGGCCGGGGTTATCCGTGCCCCCGGCTATTTCAGCGAAGCACTCGCAGTTGGGGCGGTTGACTTCGATCGCAATGTCTGGAAGAATAGCGGCAGTGGTGTGTCGCCCGACGGCATGCAGAAGCCGGATATTGCCGGGTATGGCGTCAATATCGTATCGAGCCTCGAACGGAACATCCGGCGACGCAGTATCTACACACAGATGAGCGGAACCAGCATGGCAACACCATATGTCACCGGTATTGCTGCGCTGTATGCATCAAGCCCGGCCCGGCTCCAGGGTGCTGCGCTACGAGCACATCTGCTCAACACGGCCCTCCCGCTCAATGCGCCGCCCGAGCGCGTTGGGCGAGGGCTTGCGAGGTTCATATGAAGAAGCATGAGCAAGCACACGAGTCACCACAGCCGTCCAACGAACAGATTCCTCAGAGTCTGGGGCGCTACATGCTGGTGCTCGAACGCCCATCATCGGCCGAACTCTCGGCATTGAACCGCGCCGATCGCTACCGGGCTCTGTTCCGCAACAGCGAGGAATTGCGCCGCCGGCTGTTGCGCTGGATCGATGAACAGCATCTTGATGCTGAAATTCCGGCAATCGACGAACCAACAACCTTCAATATGCTGTTTGCCGTCGCGACGCCGCGGGGGGCCGAATGCCTCGAACAGGCTCCGGGCGTTATCTCGATCAGCCCGACGGGTGAGGTCGCTGTATCACTAATGGCGCGTAAGCAGGGGCTGAGCAGCTAACCCGCCATAGCGGGCAAGGCCGTTGAGTTGCAGCAAATGGTAACCGCGTTTGCTGCAACTCAAGCACTATCGATACCGTCAGAGGTGCTTAGCCGCCCTCGCCGGCCATAACCAGCAGGCGTTGCCACTGATCCCGCGACACCGGAACGACCGAGAGGCGGCTCTGGCGCACCAGCGCAAAATCGGCGAAGAACGGATCAGCCTTGACATCGCTGAGTGTCACCGGTTGCGCAAGGCGTCGTATCGGCCGTATGTCAACCACCATCAGCTTTGGATCATTCCCGTGCGGATTCACATATGGTGCGCTAGTGACCTCTGCAATGCCGATTGCCCGGCGTTCGTCGCCGGTGTGGTAGATCAACACCAGATCCCCGGGTTGAATATCACGCAGGTGTTTGAGCGCCACCGTATTCGCCACTCCATCCCATACCGTCGCGCCATCATGCTCAAGATCGGCATATGAATAATGGTCTGGCTCGGTCTTCAGCAACCAGTGCTGCACAGATTCCTCCCTCAGTATTCCAGATGCATGTGTGTCCGCCCGACGCGCAGCGTCGCGCCGATGGTAATCTCCCGCTCGGTATCGTGCAATGCTTCCTGTTCGCCTGCCATACCCAGGATCCATGTGCCGTTCTTGCTTGTATCGCGAATACGAATACCGGCATCATCACAGATGATCGTCGCATGACCCCTTGAAATCAGATCATCACCACCCACGCCCACCCGCCGCTCGTAGTACTGCGGTGTACGCCGTCGGCCAATCACCGTCGCTCCTTCATACAGTGGCATAATCGCCACCTCTTCACCGCCGTCGGCCACCACCCGAAGCCGGCAACGTGCCGGTGCAAGTTCGAAGATCAACTGCCCACGTTCATACCACAGGCTGGCACCAAGATGCTCAACGAGTGTGGTTTCCAATGCAACCCGGCTGAACTGAGCACCACGGCCATCGAGCATACTGATAAGCCCTGCGATTTCGTCAAATCCGCAGACCTTCAACCGCCGCCGGTGGTCGTCGATATCAAGCAGAATGTTCGACCGAGGATCGAGGATGGGGGCAACTACCAGCGCACCGATGATCTGCTCGTAGAGCAGCCCGGCCTGCTGCAGCAATCGCATCACCTGATCGCGTTGCGCCGCCACATGCGCCAATGGGGTCCCGCCATGCAGTTCGAATAGCCGGCCCTGTACCATCCAGCGCCCATCGGCCAGCATATCGACCGGGCCGGTATGGGTGTGAATTGTCGCCACCATGGCAGCCGCCGGTGTTAGAAGCACAAGATCAACCGGCTGTACATCATCCGCGGCAGCGAGCGGCAGGTGCAGCAACCCCAGAATCGGATCCGGCATCCGCGCCTGATCGAACAGAGCTGCAAGCGCCAGCGCCCGCTCGCGCAAGAGGCAGCGTGCGGCACTTTCACGGGGGATACTGCCAAGGTAGAGCTGCACAGCCACGACTATCCACCTTACATGCCGATCAGATCGCAAGCCATCAATCAGAATCACACCTTCGCAGCGATCATAGCGCAGATAGCATTATCTCGAAACAGTATGCTATACTTGCTGCAGATCGGCAATTGGCGAGGGATGTGTGGCAAGCAAGATTCGCTCCGACGACTGGGATCGGTTGTTTGAGCCGGATGCACCGCGGCGTGGTGGGCCGCTACGTGCGCTGGCGATCATGCTTTTGCTGATCATCGTTGTCGTGCTGCTCGGCGCGATGGGGCTTGTCTACTCGCAAAACCAGCAGGCCCAGAGTATCCTGCGTATCACTGCTACTGCCCGTGCCACTGCCATTGCCCCCTTCCTAACGGCGACCGCCGAAGCACAATGGATCGAGGAAGAGCGGCAGATCCTCGCCGCCGATGCCACGGCAACTGCTCGCGCACAGCCCGCACCGACACCAGCGAACACACTGCCGGCCGACGCTATCGGTCGTGGCGAGGTGCTGAACGGCGGTAATCTGCGCAGCACGCCACAGATTGCCAACGAAACGGTGATCGGCCTGATCTGGCCTGGCGATCAGATCGCCTTCCTCGAACAGCTCGATCTTGGTGGCCAGATCTGGTATCGGATTGTCGTCCTCGAACCGGCAAGCAACCGCGGCGGTGAAGGTGTGCAGGCCGGTACCGAAGGCTGGGCCTCGGCAACATTGCTCTCCGAACCACAACCCATCCCCTGAATCTCCCGCGTATTCCGACAAAATCGCCCGGTCAATCCTACCGGAGCAACAGCTGCCGCTAGTTCTTTCTGCCACATAGAAACAGGACAATCGGCCTCTTCCACAACCCCGAAACCCGCCATATACTGATCGCAACACGGCAAGCAACGTACGACAACGCGGACAACCGTACGCTGGAGACATCCTCGATCCGCAGTTCCCCGGGCAACGGCATGCAGGCCGATTTCACAGCACCGACCCAGCCCTGCCGCGTCACGGTTGTTGGCCATCTTGTGCCGCAACAACGCCATGGCTGCGACCACATCGTACTCGAAACCCACGACCCGATCGTCGGCCGAACCCGGCAGATCATGCTCCAGATCGCAACCCCATTTCAGCACCACTGCACAATACCGATCCGTATCGATGCCGACACAATCGGTGGTGCGTTACTGCAACACCACACCGGTGGCGCAAAACTCCGCGTGACCGGCCGCATCGGCTGGGAACCCTACACACCTATCGCTGAGGGTATGCCGCGCAAGCCGGGCCCGATCACGATCCATGCCGCAAGCATCGAACCGGCAACCAACGATGACCAACCGGGGAGCGCCGTCTGGATCGAAGGATTCGTACGTCAAACAGCTCATTTCGGCAAACATCCACACCGCCCGTCGCTCGCATTGGCACTCACGACACTGCGGGTTCATGAGCCGATCACCTACCGTGATCATCGTGCCCACTTTGAGGCAACGCACTATATTCCGGTGGCGATCCCACTGAGCCACCCGGATGTGACGCGCCTGCTCAACCGTGGTAATCAGGTGCAGGTCGAAGGGGTCATCGAACGGGTGCAGATCCGGCTGTCGGCGGAACAGATCGCTGCAGATCTGGCACAGATTGATGCCGCCATCGCCCGAGTACGGGAACTCGAATCCGATCCAACAGCCAGGCAGGCCGTCGAACGACGCCTGGCTCATGCACGGCGAACCGCCGGCCATCTCGTACGAACTCGTATTATCGCCGGGCATGTCGAACTACTTGCCGGCGAAGAGCTGCCGTGGCGTATTGCACGTCGCCGCGCAGCCAGGGCGCTGCAGACCCACCGCGCAAGTACCAATACATGGGCAAGCGATGCAGCTGCCCCCACTTCCTGAGGTTATCGGCGGTCGGCCCGGTTGAACCGCCGTCATAAGGCAGGCGAGGTTGTGTATCCGTACCTCTCACTGCCGTTCGACACCGGTCCTGGCGGGCCGGTAGCGACATCCGTCGCTCGTGTACCTTACCAGCGCCGATACCTACTCCGACTGCCTACCGGCAAATCATGCCGTATAGGCAGAATTCGCAGCTGCACCGCAAGGCACCGGCGGTACACCGCCATACAGCCAACCCGTGCAGTACGACCTGTTCACCCACCCGAATCTCACCGATGACCCACGCGCCATCATGTGGCATTCGGGTGCCGCCGTTCGCTGTTGTTCATTTCGCCCTAAGCACAGGGACACGCCATGCTGTATGGTCTGTCCCTTGGGGGCGAGATCGGACGCGTGCGTGTCTTGTGCTCCATTCCACCAGGAGGAACACCTATGGACATGCACACTACGCACACTACCAGCACCCGCCGATCGACGATCGGCACCTCACCCACCCGTATGGTCTTTGGTGAGATCGATGACACGATTCGTCGTGCCCTGCGTGTACCGCAGGAAGCAGGATACTTCGAGGTCATCTGCCACACCATGGCCACAACCCATCAACTTGCCCCGATTCGGGGCGGCAGGCCAGTAGCCTGCGAGCCGTGGCACCTGGTGCTGTGTCTGCTGGCACATCCCGGGTTCCATGGTCAGCCGATCCGGCTGATCGCCTGCCATGCCGGCACCACAACTGGGGTTGCCCGGCACATCGCCAACGCCCTGCAGGTGAAAGTTATTGCTCCGTCCGGGCTGATTGCCCCCGATGGCGATTGCTTCACCCTGGTCGGCGGTACCTGGCAGGTCTTCTTACCGGAACCATGCTGCGTCGCGTAAGCGCGCCATGATCGCTCAGTTGCGCGGAGGCTTCGGTTGAAGCCTCCGCGCGCCATCCACTTCATCTCTGTGATAACACACGAAAGGAACAATAATGTATTACCGAGATCTCGACCATTGGGATGCTATACCGGTTGCAACCGCCGTACCGCTCTTGGCAGTCGGCTGGTTACGAGCCGGCGCACCAATGCCATGCGGGCCGATCAACCCGGCAGTTGTTGACCGGATCGCCGAGTTACTGGCAACTGAGGAAGGCCTGCTGACTTCATTGAGCGTCGATTCATGCCCGTTCTGTGCCATGCCGATCGCCCCGATTTCTTATAAAGGAATGCGGATCTCCATGAATAATGGTCGGCTGGTCATTCCGGATGCGACATGCTGTTATGTTGCACCGGCAATGATTATGCACTTGATTGTCGATCACAACTATCTTCCACCTGCTCGCTTTTGCGAAGCAGTACTACGCTGCCCACCGCGTCGTAGCACCGAATACCGCCAGGCTATCGAGCAACACTGGCAACAGCCGATCAACTGGTAATCTGCGCATTATCGATGGCAACAGCTTGTGGGCTTTCCCCCCGATCTATGTCAGATAGGTACGAGCCTGGTCGATCCGGCCCTGCATGATCAACAGTTCGCCGAGGCGTGATTGTAATTGCTCACGGTAGGCACGCGGGCAGTTCACCAACGCCGCCTCGGCATGGGCGGTTGCCAGCCCGGCTTCAGCCAATCGCTCTTGTGCAATCAACAGAGCAGCCAATGCACAACTCAGCACTACCTCAATAGTTGGGTCGTGCACCAGCCGCAATCCAAGGCGGAGCCGATCTTCAACGACCCAGGTGGCAGCGCCAAGCAGGCGCTCGGACTCGGCAAGATGCAGATACGCAGTGGCGCATGCCGGATCGAGCGCCACTGCCCGTCGTGCCGCCTCCAACGCTTCGGAAGCCCGACCAAGTTCTAGCAAGATACCACTCAGCACGGCATAGAGTGTGGCACGCTCTGGTGCATAGCGGATCGCACCGCAAATATACCGCTCGGCATGCTCCGGCTGCCCGGAACGCACGAGTGCAGCACCAGCCAGCATCAGGGCATCGGACGACCATGGAAAGAGGCGTGCCGCCAGTACACCACAGGCAATCGCCACCCGCAGATACCCATACCCCAGAGCCACATGACCACAGCCAAGGAGGCAGGCACGGATAAGCACTGTTGCTGCCAGGAACATCGTACACCAGCCAATAATGGGGAACAAACCAACGAGGAGGAGGAGGCTTATCAAGAGGAAGAGTAACGGAAATTCGGGGAGCAGCAGCAGGAACATACGCAACCGGGATGGAACGGTACCGGGCGACCTGTGCCGCAGCGCCTCGGGAAACTCCATGACGCTGTCCTTTCTGTCTGCGGTGTGCACACTATGCGATTGGTTGATACCAAGCATAGCAGACAGATGTGACAGGTAGCGTCACACCACTGGTAGCCACAGCGAGCCGCCGGTGGCATGACGCATACGGTAGTGGTCAGTATCGCGTGCTGAGCAGATGGCGCTGGTTGAAGCGCGCAATGGCTTCACGATAGATCGACTCAAGCCGGGCAGTCGAGTTTTCCCAGTTATGATAACGCTCGACATACACCCGGCCGGATCGGCCGATACGATGCGCTCTATCCGGATCGGCCAGCAGCGACACAATCGCATGGGCATATTCGTGCGGTTGCCCGGCCAACACCAGATCATCCCCATCGCAGGCGCTGAGCGCCCGGCTCACCTGACGCGCCGCGATCACTGGTGTCGCCATTGCCATTGCTTCGAGCACCTTGTTCTGGATACCAACACCATAGCGCAGCGGGCAGACGGCAATAGTTGCTGCGGCCAGGATCGGCCGCAAATCGGGCAGATAACCGGTCACATCGACTCGCGCATCATCTGCCAGGGCGCGTACGGCTGCCGTAGGCGAGCTACCGGCAATACAGACGCGTACATCGGGGCGTTGTTGCCAGACAAGCGGCATGATCTCGTTGACAAGAAAGAGCACGGCGGCTTCGTTTGCATGGTAGCTCATCTTGCCGCTGAAGACGAGGGTTGCCGGAGCACGCTCGACCATCTGTGGTGCAAAGTAGTCGAGATCTACGCCATTTGAGATAACGGTTGCGACCGGAGTGTCGGGGGAACCGGCCAGCACGTCAAGCGCCCAGGCATCCTCGGGCGAAGAGATAATGATCTGCTCAAAGCGATTGGCATACTCACGTTCGTAGGCCCGGGTTCGGGCCAGATCAACCAGCGCCATCAAGCGGCTCTTGAGTGTCGGGCTGCCGCGCAAGGTTCGTTCGAACAGCAAACTGATACTATCAACAGCGTCCAGAACAGTGGGCAGATCGACGAGCCCGTAGCCAAGCGCCGACGCACGCAGATGTTCGATGTGGGCAATATCATAGTTGCCTCGGCGCACTTCATGGCGGATGGCATCGAGCATCTGCGCTGAGAATCCGAGTGCCGCCTGAAACGGCAGTGCCCCCGGTACTGCTCGCACAACATTCCAGAGCATAGACAACCGGCCGACCGCTACGGTAACGACATACACCCCGAGTTCGCGCAGTGCAGCAACTGCCGCCACATCGCGGGAATCGGCCTGGCAAATCAGTGTTACCTGATTACCACGCCGCACCAGGGTTCGCAAGAAACTATATGGCCTGACACGTATTGGCGATGGAACATAAGGAGAAACAAAAAGTATCTTCACACGATCCCTCCGGAGTAGTTTCCTGCCACATAAACAACCGCATCAGGCCAGCGAAACCTGATCAACAGACTGACGCCGATCGGCGATCTGCTCATAGACGGTATCAACCGCCGGGCAGACGGCACGCCAATCATAGCGCTCGATGACTCGCCTGCGTGCCGCAGCCGCGATGCGCGCCCCCAGAGCCGGATCGTCGAGAAGCCTGCGGCACGCGGCTGCAAAATCGGCTGGTGTATCGGCAACCAGAAGATGCTCGCCAGGGGTGACATCGATTCCTTCGTAGCCAATAGTGGTCGAGACGATTGGAATGCCACGCGCCATCGCCTCGAGAATCTTCACCCGCATACCACCACCGCTGCGCAATGGAACTATCAGGCATGCCGAACGGGCGATATATGGTTCGACTTCCGGCACATAGCCGGTAACTTCAATAGCCGGGTTGGTGGCGGGAAGTGCGCGTACCTCGGCCACCGGGCGCTGCCCAACGACATAAAAACGCAGATCGGCGAGATCTTGCTGCAACAGCGGCAGGATCTCGCCGGCGAACCAGAGCACACCATCAACATTCGGCGGCCAGAGCATCGTCGCCAGGCTGACGATACCGCGCGCATCCTCATCGCGCGGCACCACCGTTTGCCGTTCGGTGTCGATCGCAATCGGAATGATCGGCATATCGCGCTGCGTACCCATGGCATCGAGGAGTGCCAGCCGATCCTCATCACTGACAACCGTCACGGCTTCGAATTCACGGCAGATTCGCCCTTCGTACCGGCGCAACAAGCGCCATTCACGCTCCCAGAGCAAGCGCTTCAGGCCGCGTTCCTGCTGCGCCACACGCCGGAAGACCGTCCACACCGCGTTATGCTGATCGAGCAAGCGCGGCAGCGACAGCGGGGCGGCAAACTGTGCCATGTTCAGCTGATCGGCATGTACCAGATCATACGGGTGCCCATCACGCGCAGCAGTAGCGATCAGATCGCGCAGCAAGGTATGCATCGCCCGGCTTGCATCACGCTCGATGATCCACGAACGACCACCAATCAGGCTACGCGCCAGGCTTACGATATTCTGCACTGGCGAACGCCCCAGATGAACGGTATGCACTTCCGCACACAACGACCGCAGCTGTGCAGCATCTTGCTCTTCACGCGCATTCCGTGTGAAAGTCACCAGTGTTACACGGTGGCGCGAGGCAAGATAGCGCAAGACATGGTAGGTTTTGATTTTTGGGCCACTATCGGGTGGAAATGGAACGATCTGTGTTAGTAGGAGTACATTCATACGATCCTCTGGTTACGCAACTGCTGCGGGGCAGGTGTTGTCGCTACTGTAGTGTCATACATAGCCTTACCAGGCCTGTCGCTCTACCCGGTATTGGTGCTGCGCTATGCAGACACCGGCAGACAACCTCGGTACCGCAAGAGTATAGTGGATTCTGATGAAATCATCGTAAATCGATTCAAGACCGGTATGACGATGTCGTTAAGAAAAAGCTTTGTCAAATAGGTAAGGCTCTGGTAAAATGCCTGTAAAATCGCCATCGAGTTTCATAATATGCCGACCTCATCATACGACACGGATCAACTGCAACTCCTTCAGCAGTTCAGTAGCGACCTGAGTCAGGCACAGAGCCTTGCAGCAGGCGCGGCGATCTGTTGTGTATTGCTCGATCGGTATGCCTCACCCCGGCAGCGGCAGGTTGCCTGGGGGTATAGCTCGGGCCGGCAACCGTTTCTACCAAGCGCCCCCCCCGAGGAACTCCTTCTGGTACCCGACCCGGAAAGCATCGCATTGCTTGAAAGCGGCGATCTGGCTTTCGAGCACAGAGACGAACATACACGTTATTATGCGCCTCTCCGCCTATCAGGTGTGCTGGCAGGCTGGATCATGGTTGAGGATCCGGCCTGGAGTACCGACGGGCCGGCATTTCTGGCGGTCGTGGCAGCCCATGGTGCGCCGCTGTTTCATATGCTCAGCGTCACCCAACAACATGCCGATCGCGAGCGGCAGCTCAATGCGCTCACCGAGATCAGCCAGTTATTCAGTGAGGTTCTCGATCTCGACCAGCTGCTCGACACGATCTATCGGCTTGTCAATCAGTTCTTTACCCAGCCAAACTTCTATATTGCCCTGCAAGATGAAGCCAGCCAGACATTCGAGCTGGTGTATCTGGTCGCCTACGGCGAGCGGCAGCGCGCCGAACAGCGCTGGTCGTTCAGTAGCGGGCTGGCCGGGCTCGTCATCCAGCGTCGCTCACCGATTGTCACGAGTAACTACCGTGCTGAATGCGAGCGACGCGGTGTTGTGCCTCAGATGCTCGGTGGATTGCCCACCGCTGAGGCATGGCTGGGGGTTCCACTCATTGCGCGCGATCGCATTCTGGGCATTATGACCGTCTCGAGCACAACCAGTGGCACAATCTACAGCCCGGTGCAGATTGAGCTCTTTACCATGCTGGCCGGGCAGGCCGCTGTCGCACTCGATAATGCGTATCTCTACCAACGGAGCGAGCGGCAGGCCCGTGAACTGGCCGCTCTTAACCGGATTGGTCGTACGATCACCTCATCGCTTGATCCGGATCTGGTTCCATCGATCATCATGGAGCAGGTTACCGAACTACTGGAGGCCGAAGAGGGTTCGTTATTACTGAACGACCCATCGGGCGATCTGGTGTTTGCCTATACAACCGGGCCATACGGCCAGCAACTCCTCGGGCGACGCCTGCCGCAAGGCACCGGCATCGCCGGGTATGTTGTAGAGCATGGCCGTTCGGTGATTGTGAATGATGCCCAACAGGATCATCGCTTCGACGGCTCGACCGACGAGTCGACCGGTTTTGTGACCCGTTCGCTGCTGGCAACACCCCTCCGTGGGGTTGGTGGTGTCCAGGGAGTGATCGAAGTGTTGAACCGGCGTGACCGCAGCCCATTCGATAGTGATGATCAGCGCTTGCTCGAAGCCGTCGCCGACTATGCAGTCATTGCACTCGAGAACGCCCAGCGTTTTGCACAGATCGATAAGGCCCTGACACGTCGGGCACAGGAACTTGCGCGCACCAACGAACAACTCCAGCACAACCTGCGTAGCCTGACGGCGCTCAATGCACTTGGCATGGCGATCAACACCTCGCTCTTAAGTGTCGATGAAATCTTCCGCATGACATCGCGCGGCGTCGTTGACATGACCAGCGCACTTGGAGCAGCGGTTCTGCTCGTGCAGGGCGATGGGTTCAACACCCTTATCACAATCGGCAGCCGCACGGTCGAGCTTGATCAGACCCTCATCGCGCATGTACGTACCGCACTGGCAACCGGCCGACCAGAGGGGTTGCAGGGCAATCTGGCACCCGAGCTTACCGCCAGCGGGATCGCCAGTATTTTGATTGTGCCCTTGCGTGCAACCCAGCGCACCCTTGGCTGCCTGGTCGTCTACTATGGCCATACACTACCGGATGCTTCCGATCGCGAGATGGTGGCACTGTTTGCAACCCAGGCAGCCAGTGCTGTCGAGAGTGTCGAGCTCTTCAGTGTTGTGCGCAGTGCGCGTGACGAAATGGCATCGATCCTGGCATCAACCCGCGAAGGAATCATGCTGATTGCGGCAAATGGCACCATCAGTATTGCCAATGGTGCCCTCTTCCAGCTCTGCGAACTCCCACGTGCCGCTATCGACGGTATGCCAATCGCCGAGTTTGTTGCGACATGGCGGCAATCCGGCAGCTATACGCCCGAAGCATGGGATCTGTTTGAACACGGGATCGCACAGGTCAGCAACCGGCACGAGATCTTCGCAACCGGCGAACTCAGCCCGACTGGTGGGCGGCGGCATCTGGAATGGACGGTACTCACCGTGCAGCGCAGCGGCAACAGCCATGGCGGCGCACTGGTGATGCTCCGTGATATCACCGAGGCGAAAGAAGCCGAGCGGCTGCGCCATGATCTGACACACATGATCGTGCATGATCTGCGTAGCCCGCTCTCGAATGTCATGGCATCGATCGACCTGCTCACCAAAGGGGTTTCGGGCGAACTGAACAAAGAGCAGCTGAATATTCTCAGTATTGCCGGCACCAGCGCAGTACAGATGCTCGACATGATCAATATGCTGCTCGATATCAGCCGCCTGGAGGCCGGGCGCATGCCATTAAACCTGGCGATACGCAACCCGGCCGACCTGATCGCGCATGCGACTCGGCAGCTCGCCGCGCTGGCGACCGATCGCAAGATCGTGATCCAGCATGATATTGCCCCGGATCTACCACAACTGATGCTCGACGGAAACCTGGTGACACGTGTCTTGCAGAATCTGCTGGCCAATGCGCTGAAGTTCAGCGGCCGCAATAGTATTGTGCTGGTGCGCGCCTTTACTTCCGATCTCCACGGCCATGAACGCCAGAACGGCAGCCCGCCGGCTGCCGTAACGATTGCAGTGAGCGACCGTGGTGTCGGTATTGCACCGCAGGATCTCGATAAGATCTTTACCAAATTCGGCCAGGTTGGCGAGCGACGTGGCGGCTCCGGGCTCGGCCTCACGTTCTGCAAGCTGGCGATCGAGGCCCACGGTGGCATGATCTGGGTTGAATCATCACCAGGAAACGGCTCGACATTCTTCTTCTGTGTGCCCACCTGATTCCCTGCCCGGCAGACGCCCCCACCTAGCAATCTATATGTTGATCTCCAGCCCTTCATAGGCCACCTGCGTCGCCGGGAAGATCTGCTGCGCCTCGGCCTCGATCTGCGTCAATGCGTCATCATCATATGTCGGCTCGTGATGGAACAGGATGAGTCGTGACGCATTGCATGCGCGGGCAACAGCACACGCCATTTCGGGGGTACTATGGCCGTACCCCTGTTTGGGATCACTGGGATTCACATAATCGCTACTGCGATACTGCGCATCGTGAATGAGCAGATCGGCATCACGGGCAAACCGCCCCAGCCGTTGATCGCTCTCGACATACCCCTCGGTATCGGTAGCATACACGATAGTACGGCCACGCCAGACGATCTTGTAGATATTGACGCCGTTCTTGGGATGCGCATAGCTATGGTACGTATAGATGCGCACCCGGTCGGAGGTTTCATCAACCTGATCATGGTAGAGGTTTTGCACCTGCACATCGGTTGGGTGTGGGCCAAGCAGCACGATCTCACTTTCACTCAGATTACGCAGAATTCTGAGCGACGCAAGTTCATCGAGGCTGACGGGAAAGCTAGGCGGCAGCATGGCCAGTGCGAGTGCCTGTTCGAGATCAGACTGAAAGACTTTCGGCCCGAGGATGTTGAGGATACTCGTGCCGAGATACGCCGGGCGAAAGAAGGGAAACCCCTGGGTATGATCATGGTGCATATGGCTGAAGAAGAGTGTCGCAACAACCGGTGCGTTGCCCTGAGCGCGGGCACGCCGCAGCAACTCGGTGCCCAGGCCGATAATGCCGGTGCCGGCATCAAGAATGATCAGATGGTCGCCGGCACGTATTTCGATACACGAGGTATTACCGCCAAAACGCACGGTACCGGCGCCAGGCACCGGGTAGCTCCCGCGTACCCCCCAGAAGCGGATGAACATCTCGTGTTGCATAGGATGCTCCACCCTTCTTCACAAGCTCTCAGCTGTTGGTCTGCCATGTACGTAGCAGTTCGACCAGCAGCCGCACACCAACCCCCGTCGCGCCTTTGGGCGTGTAGGCTTTCGGCTTGGCATCCGTCCAGGCTGTGCTCGCGATATCAAGATGTGCCCATGGTGCCGTGCCGGCAAAATTCGCGAGGAATGCACCGGCAGTGATGGCGGCACCGGCACGCCCGGCGCTATTCTTCACATCGGCAATATCGCTCTTGACCATCTCTTTGTATGGTTCCCACAGAGGTAGCTGCCATGCTCGCTCGCCGGCCCGTTCGCCGGCGCGTGTGATCCGCGCTGCCAGCGCATCGTCGTTACCCATGACACCGATCGCATGCGGCCCAAGCGCCACCATCACCGCACCCGTCAGGGTTGCCAGGTCGATCACGGCCGCCGGCTGGTAGCGCTGTGCATACCAGAGTGCATCAGCCAGCACGATCCGCCCTTCGGCATCGGTATTGATAACCTCGATTGTCTTACCGCCAAGGGTGGTAACGATATCACCCGGCCGATAGGCGGTGCTGCTCGGCATGTTTTCGGCTGCCGCGACCAGTGCCACGACATGCAGCGGCAGGTTGAGTTCACCGACGGCATGCATAGTACCGAGCACCGCAGCGGCACCGCCCATGTCCATCTTCATGAGATCCATGCTATCGGCCGGTTTGATCGAGATACCGCCGGTATCGAAGGTGATCCCCTTCCCCACAAGGCAGATCGTCGGCGTCGCAGCGGCGGCCGTGCCATGTTCAAGCACAATGAAGCGCGGCTCATTCGCCGAACCGCCACCAACCGCCAGGATGCCGCCGAACCCCTGATCGAGCAGTTCGGCCTTGCCAAGCACCGTCACCCGCATGCCGAAGCGTGTGGCAATATCACGTGCCGCTACGGCCAACCCTTCGGGGTTCAGATCGTTGGCCGGCCGATTGCCAAGATCACGCGCCAGCACCGCACCACGTGCCACTACCGCACCGAGTTGAGCACCGGTGGTTGCCGCATCATCCTCGGCAAGCAGCGTCAGGGTCTCAAGCATGACCCGATCATCGGCCTTGATGTCCGATTTGTAGCGATCAAACCGATAGGCGCCAAGAGTGCTCCCCTCAACAAGGGCCTGAGCTATCTCGGCAGCCGGGAGTTCGGCATGCTGCGGCAAGAGCATGGCGTAGTGGGTGAGCTTGAGATCAACGACCCGCTGCACTACAACCGCCGCCAACTCGCGCAACCGATCGGTGGTGGCCTGTTCACGGCGGCCAAGGCCGATCAGCAGCACACGCCGGGCCGCCAGCGCCGCACGCGGGTAGAGCAACTGCTGCTGACGGACTCGACCGCTCCAGTCGTCAGCCTCGATCAGATCACTCACGATCGGTGGGAGGGTCTCCCCTTCCCACAGGCCAACCACCAGGAGTGGCGTATCGATGGTTGACCAATCCGCTGTGGCAACAACAATCTTCATAGATGATCCCTGTTTCTTATCGTATGGCAGTGGCGGTAGCACCACTACAACGGTTCAAGCAAGATCTATTCCGGCAGCTTGTCCGGCGGTGCGGCAGGCCGTTCGGGCGACGGCGGATTGCGTAAGGTATCGAGGAAGACACTCAGCGTATCGACCGGCAGTGGGAAGACGATCGTACTGTTTTTCTCAACAGCAATTTCGGTCAGGGTCTGCAGATAGCGCAGTTGGAGCGAAATCGGATCCGCCGCAATCACCCTGGCTGCTTCACCCAGCATTTTTGAGGCTTCGAACTCGCCGCTGGCGTGAATGATCTTGGCGCGTTTTTCGCGCTCGGCCTCGGCCTGGCGCGCCATGGCACGCTGCATGCTCTGCGGCAACTCAACATCCTTGATCTCGACAATTGTTACCTTCACACCCCATGGTTCGGTCTGTTCATCGATGATCCGTTGCAGACGTTCGTTGATCGACTCGCGGCGGGCGAGCAGTTCGTCGAGCTCGACCTGCCCCACCACACTGCGCAGGGTTGTCTGGGCGATCTGCATGGTGGCGCGAATAAAATCCATCACTCGTACAACCGCCAGCTGCGGATCGATCACCATGAAATAGAGCACCGCATTGACTTTGATGGTCACGTTGTCGAGCGTGATTACCTCTTGTGGCGGCACGTCCATAGTAATGACACGCTGATCGACACGGACCATCCGTTCGATCACCGGAATAAGGAAGAACAACCCCGGCCCACGCATATCGACCAGCCGGCCGAGGCGGAAGACGACACCGCGCTCGTATTCGGGCACAATCTTGATGGCCGAAAGTGCGATCATCACAATCACAAAGAGAATGACGGCCAGGCAGAGCAATAATGGTCCAAGTCCACCCATCGAAGTAGCTCCTTCCATACGTTCAGGATGTTTCGTTCTCGGTCGCTTCTTCATCGAGCGGCCGGACAATCAACTGGAGTTGATGAACACTGATCACACGAACATGATCGCCACGCTGCACCGGCCGGGTTTCGCTGATCGCCTGCCAGAGCGCGCCATCAACGAACACCATGCCACGTGGCTGCAGCGGCTGGCGCACTTCGGCAATCTTGCCGATCAGCGATGACTGGCCGGTGAAGGTGGGGCGCGACCGGCTGCGCAGCCCCAACACCAGGCCGCCAATAGCCGCCGACGACAGCCCGAGCCCGACGACAATCACAACCCAGGGTGCAACACCGGTGCCAGGCGCCTGGGTTATGTCGATCAAATTCAACGCCCCGATCACCAGCAGCGCCAGGCCGGTGACCGTCAGGCCGCCATGGCTAGGGGTAAAGAATTCGAGGCCGATCAGGAACAGCCCGCCGAGCAAG
>CALLZL010000638.1 GCA_937859575.1 uncultured Chloroflexota bacterium | reverse complement strand
ACTGCCGCTCTTCTACAGTGCGGCCGATATCATTACCATGCCGTCGCACTATGAGTCGTTCGGCATGGCGGCGCTCGAAGGCCTCGCCAGCGGCCGCCCGGTGGTGGCGACCAATGCCGGCGGCCCGGCATATATCGTTGAGGATGGTAAGAGCGGGCTGCTCACGCCGCCCGACGATCCGTCGGCACTTGCGGCCCGCCTGTTACAGCTGCTCGATAATGATGAGCTGCGCGAAACACTCGGCGTTGGTGCACGCCGCCGTGCGCAACGTTTTGGTTGGGCGACTGTCGGCTGCGATATTCTGCAGATCTATCGCGAGGTCCTTGCCCCGGCCCAACGAGCGGCGCTTGCCGTATAAGGCATACAATTGGTTCGCCAACAGCACACAGCCCCCACGACCATAGAAGGTCATGGGGGCTGTGTGCTGCGCGCCGCCGATTACTACCGGCCGCCACGCCAGAAGCCGGTGCCGCCCGACTTCGAGATCCGCTGATCCAGCGAGCCGGCGAAACTCGCCAGGCTCTCGGCATCAAGTTTCTCTAGTGCGTCGAGCTCTTCGTCGCTGAGATCATATTCCTTGCACGCCTCACGTGCATTGGCGATCAGTGCTGCACGAAATTCTGAGTCGGTTGCTGCTCGCCCGAGTACACGCTCGATTGCTTCCTGAGACATAGGTAGGTTGCTCCTTTCGCATCCGTTGATGAACGAACAGTTGTCACACTATTCAGTTGCATATAACAGAAGTACGCACAATACCTGTGATGGTTGCACCGGCCATATCATTCGTCATCATCTTCCCAGAAGATCTCGGCATCTTCGTCGCCTTCAGGTACAGCGGTTGTGCTTGAGGCTTTGGATGGGGTGCCGCCACGACGTTTGCCGATCTTCCGCAGGCGCTCCTCGCGGTCTTCACGCTCTTCACGGCTGCGAAACACGACTTTGATTGGCGTTCCACTAAAGCCATAGCGTTCGCGGATCTGATTTTCAAGATACCGCCCATACCCCCAGTGCACCAGATCGGCGTCGTTGGTGAAGAACAGAAACACCGGTGGCTCGGCCTGGGGCTGTGTGGCATAGAAGAGCCTGAGATGGGCGCCCTTCTTCGTGGCCGTCGGCGGATGCCGATAGACGACGTCGCGCAGCATTGCGTTCAGGCTCGATGTCGGGATCCGCCGCCGTCGCTCGTTGGCAATCTCGATCGCCGTCGGCAATACCTGATCGACCCGCTGCCCGGTCTTTGCCGAAATGAAGATCAACGGTGCATACGGGATGAAGTTGAACTCCTGCTGTACATGGCGTGTAAAGGCATTGAATGTCTCGTTGTCTTTGATCACCAGATCCCATTTATTGACGAGGATAGCTACCCCTTTGAGGGCGTCGAGAATCATGCCGGCTACATGCGTATCCTGCGCCGTGACCCCTTCGGTCGCATCGATCAGCAGCAGAGCGACATCGCTCCGCTCGATTGCCCGCAGCGAACGCAACACACTGTACTTTTCGATCCCACGCTCAATGCGGCCGCGCCGCCGGATACCGGCGGTGTCGATCAGGAGCAGCTTCGATCCATCAACATCGATCAACGTGTCGATTGTGTCGCGTGTTGTGCCGGGAATATCACTGACAACACTCCGTTCTTGACCGATCAGTCGGTTGAGCAGCGACGATTTTCCGACATTCGGCCGGCCGACGATCGCGATGCGTACATCCGCCTCGATCTCCTCTTCTTCGTCGAGTACCGCCAACGACTCAACCACCTTGTCGAGCACATCGCCGGTGCCGATCCCGTGGTAGGCACTCATCGGGATCGGAGCACCGAGGTTGAGTGCGTAGAACTCGACGGCATCAAGAAATCGCTCGCGGTTATCGGCTTTGTTGGCCGCCAGAATGACCGGCTTACGGCTCAGGCGCAACACCTCGGCCACAGCGGAATCGGCTGCCGTGAGTCCTTCACGAGTATCAACCAGGAAGATAATGACATCGGCTTCGTTGATCGCCAACTCGGCCTGCTC
>CALLZL010000637.1 GCA_937859575.1 uncultured Chloroflexota bacterium | reverse complement strand
GCTGCGGTTGTCGATTCCATCGGTGAGCCTGTACATTTTCTTGGGCACTCCTATGGTGCCCTTTGCGCGGTGGAGGCGGCTTTGCTCACGCCCAACCTTCGCCGGCTGATTCTCTACGAAGGAGTGCCGCTGCGGGGCGCAGATTACTACGCGCCCGGCATGATTGAGCACCTCGAAACTCTCCTGCATGCCGGCGATGTCGAGGGCATGTTGATCACCATGATGCGGGAAGTGATCCAGAGGCCACCGGAAGAAATCGAGTTACTGCGTGCTCAGCAAGAGGATTGGGCTGCGCGGCTCAAGAATGCACCGACCATCCCTCGCGAAATGAGAGGAGAACAGAGTTACCGCTTCGCTCCCGAACGGTTTCGGCACATGCGAACGCCGACCCTGCTTCTGGTTGGTGGCGATAGCCCTCCGGCCGAGCTAGCGAATGCGCGGGGGGTATGCGACGCGCTCCCCGCTGCGCAGGTAGTAGTTCTGCCCGCGCAGCGACATACAGCAATGATCACGGCGCCCGATCTCTTTGTCGATGAGGTCGTTCGCTTCCTCATCTCGTAACATCGCTGCCCCACATCCCCAGTAGCCGCTGCAAGCAGCATACTACTGCAGAACGAGCCGCAAACGATCGCATTTCGATCATCAGTGCCTGCTGACAACCACTCGGATGCCGGGTACCATGGTGGTACCCGGCTGAAGATCAATGGTGGGGAGACGAACGGTGTGCGGAATATGCGGCCAGTATCGCTACGACGGTGCTCCGGCAGATCGTGAACTACTTGAGCGGATGAATGATCGCATGCGGCATCGTGGGCCCGACAGCGACGGTTTCTTTGTGCGGGGAAGCCTCGGGATGGCGATGCGCCGGCTGGCGATTATTGATGTTGCCGGCGGTAGCCAGCCAATCGGCAGCGAAGATGGCCGGGTGCATGTGGTCTTCAACGGCGAAATCTACAACTTCCGCGAGCTGCGGGCCGAACTGATCAGCCACGGCCACCATTTCGCCACTGCGAGCGATACCGAAGTTATTGTGCATGCCTACGAGGAATGGGGCGACAATGCACTGTTACGCCTCAACGGAATGTTTGCTATTGCACTGTGGGATGCACATGCCGAACGCCTGCTGTTGGCCCGCGACCGCATGGGCGAGAAGCCGATCTACTGGCAACAGAGCGCTGCCGGGCTGCTCTGGGCTTCGGAGGCTAAATGCTTCTTTGCGGCACCCTGGCTTCGCGCCGAAGTTGATCCGCTGGCATTGCACCACTACCTGACACTCCAGTATACGCCTGATCCACTCACCATCTATGCCGGTATTCAACAACTGCCGGCGGCGCACAAGCTGGTGATCGAACGTCATCGCGAGCCACGCATCGAACGCTGGTGGCAGCTTGATTTCGAACCGAAACTCCAGATCAGCGATGACGAGGCGGTTGCCGAGGCACGCCGGCTGCTGGATGCCGCGGTTGCACGCCGCATGGTGAGTGAAGTACCACTCGGTGCCTTCCTCAGCGGTGGGATCGATTCCTCGATTGTCGTCGCGCTGATGGCGCGCCATTCGCGGAGCCGGGTGCGAACCTTCTCGATTGGCTTCACTGAACGCCACTTCAGCGAAACACCCTATGCCCGCATGGTGGCCGAACAGTACGATGCCGATCACCACGAGTTCCTGTTTCGCCCGGCAGATCTTGCTACCCTGGTCGATCAGGTCGTCGCAGCATTTGACGAGCCCTTCGCCGATCCGGCGGCACTACCGCTCTATGAACTGGCACGCCAGACACGCCGGCATGTCACAGTGGCACTCAGCGGTGACGGGGGCGCGGAGACACTGGCCGGCTATCGGCGCTATGCACTCGACGAATTGTTGCAGCCGTATGCGCTGCTGCCGGCCTGGATCACCCAGCGCGCTGTACCGGCACTGGCCGGCTGGCTGCCGGATCCTGGCTGGCTGCCGGAAGATCGCAGCCCACTGACCGGCCTCAAACGCCTTGGCCAGTGGTCGGCCACCAACCCACGCGCATCGCTGGTTCGCTGGGGTTCGTACTTCTCGCATCGCGAAAAGCTGGCACTCTATACCGATCGTTGGCGCGAACAGTTTGCCGCAACCGACACGGCCGATTGGATCGCAGCGGCATATGACGCAGCCCATGCCGGCAACGCGCTCGATTCAACATTATATGCCGATCATGTGACCTACCTGGCCGGCGATCTGCTGCCGAAGACCGACCGCGTCACCATGGCGCATAGTGTCGAAGCACGAGCACCATTACTCGATAATGAATGGGTCGAGTGGACCGCACAACTGCCGACGCATTTCAAGATTCGCAGCCGACGTACCAAATGGCTGCTAACCGCCGCCTTTCGTGATCTGCTGCCGCCGACGATCGCCGGGCGCGGTAAACAGGGGTTTAGTGTTCCGGTTGGTGCCTGGCTACGCGGCGAACTGCATGGCTGGGCACGCGAACATCTGTTGGGCAATCGCCGGCTGGCCGAGTGGTTCCGCCCGGCCGCCATCGAGCGCCTGTTTACCGAACATGCCGGCGGCCGCGTGAACCATGGCAAGCGACTCTGGGCGCTGGTGATGTTTGCTCGCTGGATCGACCACACCCTCTCGAGCGCGTCGCAGAATCATTAAAGCATTCCCACTTGGGGAGCACGGGCATCCCGCCCACATGCGCACGATCCCAGCCAGCAACCGTTCTGCACTGCGCTAGAGCCATCCGCGAATCCCACTCGTGATCGCAGAGCGCGGGGCAGTGTTGCTGCCCCGCGCTCTGCGGATTGCACATATACGCACTATTGAGAACCATCTCGCCAGATAGCAAGGCGACGTTTTAGATTGCGTCGCCGGATCGCAGGCCGCGTGCATCAAGCAGGCTACCGAGCTTCTGCAACCCAAGCCGCACCCTGGTCTTAATCGTACCAAGCGGCCGATTCAGGCGTGTGGCGATCTCCTGGTGCGACAACCCACCGAAATATGCCATCTCGACGGCCTGACGCTGTGCCAATGGCAGATACCCTAAGGCATCCATAATAGTGCGATGCTGCTCGGAGGCAACCGCTGCCTCGGGAATATTCACCTGCTCGTCGGCCAGTTGCTGGATGACCGGGTGATCAACATCCTCGTAGACTGGTGTCGGCCGGGCACGAATACGGCGTAGCTCGTCGATGCACAGGTTATGCGCAATACCAAACATCCACTGCGCCACCCGGCCGCGCTCACCGTTAAAACTCGCACTGCGCCGCCATACACGCCAGAAGACCTCCTGCACCACCTCTTCCGAGAGTTCGCGGTTCTTCAGGATACGCATAGCCATACGAAATATAACAGCAGAATATCGGTCGTAGAGAGCTTCTAGCGCATTGCTGTCACCTTGAGCAATCGCCGCAATTAACTGCTGATCGTCGCATGCCTCACCGGGAGTGTCTGCGCTATGCGACGAATGTTGCTGTGCTCTGATCGAATGCTCGGTGTCATGTTGCACTGCTGCAGAGATCATTGAACCAATCTCCTCTCGTACCGCTCTTTTTTCTACGAAGTATTTACCGCTGAGTATAAAGGCTTTGCACAGTTTTGTCAATGCTTTGAAAATATATTGCAAAGTCTCTCATCCAGCACTCATCAAGGTGCGATTCGGGCACATTCAGGGCTCGTGAATCGCACCACCGGTACGGGGCAGGGCTAGAACGAAGTGCAAAGCAGTTAGCGGAGATCAACGCACACCCCCGCAACAGCAGAGCTACGTCAACGTCATCTCCGGTGGGGGCTTGGGGGCGGCTTCGCCGCCAGAAACACCCGGAAAACGGAGTCTGAGGCGAAGCCTCACGAACGTTGACGGTACCCTACCGCAACAGCGCCTGGAAACACACCTAAAACAAAGAGTGTTACAATAGGCGTACCTTCCTAATCGAGTGCATAAAGAGGCAGCAATGAACAGCGGCGAACCCTTTGCGGGCGAGGCCGACGCGACAGGCTATCGTGCTATAGCTATCTATAGCGCG
>CALLZL010000636.1 GCA_937859575.1 uncultured Chloroflexota bacterium | reverse complement strand
CTGATCGAAGAGAAGGCGACGCGCTCATTCCAGCTCGCGTCGGATTTCCGCACCCAGGGTCTGGATGCTGATATCGACTGGTGGGGTGCTGAGTGGCAGACCGGCTTGAAAGAGCGGGCCTTTGCCGGTATGGTGATCGCCGCCTGGATGCAGGGTGGCCTGACCCGTGATCAACCGGATTCGGTCGGCCAGTGGCGCATTGTGCGTGCTCCCGAAGGGAACTACAACTGGGGTGGTTCATTCCTCTCCATCCCCGAGCAGAGCCAGAACAAGGAAGCAGCCTGGGAATTCGTCAAGTGGGCGGTTGCCTCGGCCGAAGGCCAGAACGTGCTCTTCAAGCAGTCGGGTGTCTTCCCCGCCTACAAGCCGGCATGGCAGGATCCGCTGTATGATGCACCGGTCGATTTCTTCGGCGGCCAGCGTGCCTACCGCATCTGGACGGAGATTGGCGACAATATTCCGGCCATCCCACGCACGCCGAACGACCTGCAGCTCGACGACATCGTTGGTGCCGAACTGACCAAAGTCCTCGAAGAGGGCAAGGATCCGGTGCAGGCGGCCAAGGATGCTGAGGCCGAGGCGCTCAACCGTCTTGAGGGCGTGGTCGGCTAATCTGGCTGGTCGTTGGTTCGCCGGTTCGCCTGGGTGGAAGCAGTCGCATAGGGGATTTCCCCTGAGTTATTGCTTCCACCCCGCCGGCACGCACTATAAAGAGGCATGATATGGCAACGCAGACGATCCCTGCGCCGCGTTCGAAGGCAGACGACCGGCGAACTATGTTTAAGGAGGCGAAGCGTAACGCCTGGGCGTATGTCTTCATCTCGCCATTCTACCTGTTGTATGCAGTGTTCGGCATGTTCCCGCTGGCCTATGGTATCTGGTTGAGTTTCCACAAATGGGATGGGATCTCGCCGATGCAGTGGGTCGGGTTGGCGAACTACACCAAGCTGCTGTTGGATGATATCTGGTGGTATTCGATCTACAACACGGTTTGGCTCTTTTTTGCCGCTACCGTACCACAGATCATTCTGGCCCTGATTCTGGCCTTCATTATCAATAGCAACTATATCAAAGGCAAGGACCTCTTTCGCGCCGCGTATTTCATGCCGATTGTTGCGTCATCGGTAGCGGTCTCGCTGCTCTTTGTCTCGCTCTTCGGTCAGCGCTACGGTTTGCTCAACTACTTTACCAGCATGGTCGGCCTGCCGCAGATCGACTGGCTCGGTGATCGAAACTGGCTCAAACCGTCAATGGCGATTGTGATCGTCTGGCAATGGACCGGGTACACCATGATCATCTTCCTGGCGGGGTTACAGTCGATCAATACCGAGCTGTATGAAGCTGCCAGAGTCGATGGTGCAGAGACGCGTGATGTCTTCTGGAAGATCACCATGCCACTGATGCGGCCGGTGATCCTGTTCCAGGTTGTGCTCGCAATCATCGGCGCAATGCAGAACTTCGACATACCCGTTATGCTGGCTGGCGGCACGCAGTCATCCTCGCCCGGCGGTACCGACAGATCCGGGTTGGTTGCGATGGTCAATCTGTACTGGACGGCATTCAAGTACACGGAGTTTGGCTACGCCGCAGCGATGGGCTTCCTGCTCTTTGTGTTGATCATTACCTTCAGTTATACGTATAATCGCTGGCAGGGCGGCAATCCAACCGACTAAAGGAGCGTGACGATGTCAACAACTGCACAGGAAGGGTTTGCCCCGAGAAGAAAAGCACGCTCCAGTGAGCGCGATCGGTTGATGGGCCCGCTCGGGATGACGATGCTCTATGGTGGGTTGGTGATCGGTGCGTTGATCACAGCCTTTCCATTCTACTTTATGCTCGTCACATCGACCCATCGTTCGGCGACGATCCTGAAGATCCCGCCGCCGCTCTGGTTTGGCGATGCGCTGGTATCCAACTATAACGAACTGCTGGCGAACCTGCCGTTCTGGAATGCGCTGTGGAATAGCCTGGCAATCGCGACGATCTCGACGGCGCTGACGCTCTTCTTCTGTTCGCTCGGCGGCTATGGCTTTGCCAAGTTCAACTTCCCGGGTCGCAATGGGCTGTTTGCCTTCTTGCTTGCGACGCTGATGGTTCCTGGTGCGATCGGCCTGATCCCGTCGTTTATCATCATGCGTAACCTGGGTTGGATCGACACTTGGAACCCGCTGATCATTCCGGGTATTGCCAATGCCTTCGGTATCTTCTGGATGCGGCAGTATATCAATCAGGCGATCCCGAATGATCTGATGGATGCGGCACGGATCGACGGAGCGCATGAGTTCCGCATCTACTGGAATGTGATCGTGCCGGTTATTCTGCCGGCCTTGGCAGCGCTGGCGATCCTGACCTTTATCGGCAAGTGGAATGACTTTACCTTCCCACTGCTGATCCTGAAGGATACCGCGAAGTATACGCTGCCAGTGGCGCTCAGCACCCTGCGTTCGCTGCGCGGCACCGAGATCGGTGTGCAGATCCTGGGTGCGGCAGGGGCGATTCTGCCTATCCTGATCGGGTTTGTCGCCGCCTCGCGCCAGTTCATGTCGGGCCTGACGGCCGGCGCGGGCAAGGGCGGGGAAAGCCCCACCTCCCGGGGGCTGTATGTGGTGTCTGATAACCATGCCTGGCGTGGTTGTCAGGCACCACATTTCCAATCTTCCAGGAAGAGTAGTAGTATGCGACGTCTCGTGATGCTCCCGATTGTCGTGCTATTGGCGGCCGGGTGTGCCGTTCCTTCGTCTTCACCGGCTGTGGTGCAGGGTTCGCACCTTGATGTCGCGGTTCATACAACAGCACTGGCTGATTCGGCGTGCAGCGGCGGCTTTGTCGTGCATCGGCTTG
The DNA here is from genome assembly GCA_937859575.1 of uncultured Chloroflexota bacterium. Lineage (GTDB taxonomy): Bacteria > Chloroflexota > Chloroflexia > Chloroflexales > Roseiflexaceae > CALLZL01. The sequence goes on along the minus strand of CALLZL010000636.1, from coordinate 1,157 downwards.
AACACACGACGATAACAAACACCCGGCCGATTGCCGTGTATGAGTCGAATGGCTCCGGCCTGGCAATCGGTGATCTCAATGGCAATGGGCGTGATGATCTGGTGCTGGCGAATCTTGGTGGCCCGAGCAGTATTCTCTGGAATGAAGGCGGTATGCGCTTTCGTAGCGAACCACTTGGCGAGGGGAATGCCCGTGGTGTATCGATCGTGGATGTCGATGGCGATGGATTGCTCGATATCGTCCTGACGCGCCGTTTCGACAAGCCGGAGTTCTATCGTAACACTGGTGCTGAAGGTGCACAGCGCTTCATCGCCGGTGTTTTGCCGGATGTCAACAATACCTTCTATACCCTCAACTGGATCGATCTCGACGGTGATGGCCAGCTCGATTTTGTTGCCGGATCGTATGATACCGAGCAACTCAAACAGCAGGGCCTGATCTTTACCCAGCGCGGTGGGATCGGTGTATTTGCCTACTACCGTGACGGCGACACCTACCGTGCCGATCGGTTGAGTGATGCCGCCGATGCTCTGGCGATCTCCTTTCCCGATCTTGATGGTGATGGCCGGCCTGATATCTGGGTCGCCAACGACTTCAACCGGCGCGATTATGCCTGGATTCGCAGCGAGAGGGGCTGGACATCGATCATGCCGTCGGATTATATCTCTGAGAATACCATGAGCCTGGATGTGGCCGATATCGACAATGATGGTGTGCCGGAGATTATGGCAACCGATATGAAGCCGGTCGGCAAAGACACATCGACCCTGGCAAGCTGGTTACCGATGATGAAGCTCATGACGCGCCCGCTCACTAGTGATGATCCGCAGCATGCCGAGAATACGCTGCAGGTTCGTGGAAGCGATGGCCGCTGGCGCAATGAAGCCTATGAGCGCTTTGTCGATTCGAGTGGCTGGAGCTGGTCGGGCAAGTTTGGCGATCTCGATAACGATGGCGCACTTGATCTGTATGTCGTCAATGGCATGATCGCCGCCGGGCTGTTCGATCATCTGCCGAACAGCGAGCTGGTCGAGCCGAATATGGCGTTTCGCAATGATGGGCGCGGCTCCTTCCGCCATGCGCCGGAATGGGGCCTGGGGGTTACCGCCAGTGGCCGTGGCATGAGTATGGCCGTCCTCGACGGCGATGGGGATCTG
>CALLZL010000635.1 GCA_937859575.1 uncultured Chloroflexota bacterium | reverse complement strand
CAAGGTGAAGCAGACGGCCGCCAAGAAGCGTGCCCATCAGCCGGCCGCCAGCAAAGCCGCCGCTGCCCAGGCGGCAGCCGAATCACCGGCGGCCGAACTGGCCGGGAAGGCACAGGCCAACCAGGTCGGCAAGGTACAACAGGCACCCGCACCGCCGTTCGACGCGGCCGGCTTCAAGGCGCGCCTCATGGAGCGTATCGCCGCCCTGGCACCTAAAAACACCCAGGAGGCCGATAATTTCAAAGAGAGCGGCAAGCTTGGCGGCGTCAAGGATGAAATGAAAGGCGCGGCGGCCGAGAAACAGGAAGCCGCTACCGGCCCGATCGAACAAGAGAATGCCGCGGCCCCCGATGCTGCCGGCGTTGAGCCGAAGCCGGTCACACCACTGGCGGCCGAAGAGGCCGGGGCACCGCCTGCCGATCTTGGCGCGCAGGCGGCAGCACCCAAATCGCGTACCGCCGCCGAAGTTGAACAGCCGATCCGCGAATCGAGCAACTCGGTCGAGCAAGAGATGCGCGACAACGATATTAGTGACGAACAGCTCAAGAAATCAAATGAACCTGAGTTTCAGTCGGCGGTAGAAGCCAAGGACGAAGCCAAAACCCATGCCGCTACCGCGCCCGGCGAGTTTCGCCAGGCCGAAAGTGCGCAGCTCGAACAGGCCCGCGGTGATGCCAAAGATGCAACCGCCGAGCAGTCAGCAGCCATGCATGGCGATCGGGCTGCGGCGCTGACGCAGGTTGGCGGCAAACAGACGCAGACCAAAAGCAAGGATGAGCAGCAGCGCGCCGAGATCGCCGCCCAGATCCAGACGATCTATGGCGAGACGAAGAGTAATGTCGAACGCATCCTCGGCGCAGTTGATGCAAAGGTCGAGGCAGCCTTCGATAGCGGCGCCGCTGCAGCCCGGCAAACCTTCGAAAATTATGTCGATTCGCGTGTCGAGGCCTACAAACAACGCCGCTATGGCGGCTTCTTCGGCTGGGCACGCTGGGCCAAAGATAAACTCCTCGGCATGCCGGGCGAGGTCAATACGATCTATAGTGCCGGGCGTAACCTGTACCTGCGCGAAATGGATGCCGTCGTTGATCGCGTCACCGCGATTATTGGTTCGGCGGTGACCGAAGCGCGCGCCGAAGTTGCACGCGGCCGTCAGCGCATTCAGGAGTATCTCGCCACACTGCCGAAAAACCTGCAGGCGGTGGGCGAAGAAGCCGCCGGTGAGATCGGCGACAAGTTCGATGAGCTCGAATCAAGTATCGACGAAAAGCAGCATGCGCTGATCGATACGCTGGCCAACAAATACAACGAAAACCTGCAGGCAGTTGATGCCCGCATCGACGAACTCAAGGCCGCCAATCAAGGGCTGGTGCAAAAAGCGCTGAATGCCGTCGTCGGTGTCGTCAAGACGATCCTCAAACTCAAGGAGATGCTGCTGGGCGTGCTGGCCCGCGCCGCCGATGTGATCGGCAAGATCATCAAAGATCCGATTGGTTTTCTCGGCAACCTGGTCAGTGCCGTCAAGGCCGGCCTGAACGGCTTTATCGCCAAGCTGCCGCAGTATCTCAAGGAAGGGCTGATGGGCTGGCTCTTCGGCGCACTGGCCGAGGCCGGCATCCAGATGCCCGAAACCTTCGACCTGAAGGGCATCCTCGGGCTGGTGTTGCAACTACTCGGCCTCACCTATGCCAACATCCGCGCCCGTGCCGTCAAGGTTGTCGGCGAGAAGACAGTGGCACGGTTGGAGCAGACGGTCGAAATCTTCAAGCTGCTGATCAGCGAAGGGCCGGCCGGCCTGTGGAAATTCATCCAGGATAAACTCAGCAGCCTGAAAGAGCAGGTGATGGGTGAGATCCAGGATTTCATCATCACCAAAGTGATCACGGCTGGTATTACCTGGCTGCTCAGCCTGCTCAATCCGGCATCGGCCTTCATCAAGGCCTGCAAGATGATCTACGACGTGATCATGTTCTTCGTCGAGCGTGGCAGCCAGATCATGGAGTTGGTCAATGCCGTACTCAACTCGGTGAGCGAAATCGCCAGCGGTGCGATCGATAAAGCAGCCGGAATGGTCGAAAAAGCGCTTGGCAAAGCTATTCCGGTTGCGATCAGCTTCCTCGCCAGCCTGCTCGGCCTGGGTGGTATCGCCGGCAAGATCCGCGGTGTGATCGAAAAGATCCAGAAACCGGTCGGCTCCCTGATCGACAAGGTCGTCGGCGGGGCACTCAAGGTCGCCAAGAAGCTTGGTGTCACCAAGATCATCGACAAAGCCAAATCCGGGGTGGCGTGGGCCAAGGGTAAAGGCAAACAGGCCGTCGCATATGTGAAGAAGAAGGCCGAGCAGGGCAAAGCCTGGGCCAAGAAGAAGATCGACAGTGTCAAGCAGAAGGTCAAAGGATCGCCGAAGGATGCCGACGAGCGACTGCAGAAGGGCATGGCCAAGGGGGTTGCGGCGGTCGAGAAGTTCAAGGGCAAGCCGTTGAGCGAAGCCATACTCAAACCCTCACTCTTCGGCATTAAGAAGTTCTACCGACTCAGTATGCTCGAACCGTTCGAGAAGGATGGCTTCTGGGCGGTGCGTGGCGATGTGCAGCGCGCCGTCGAGAAGAAGACGACCGTGAAGAAGAGTGCCGCCGCATTGAAGGATGAGGTGACCAAGGCGCTTACAGCACTCGGGCTCAGTAAGGCGGCAATCGGTCGAATCTTTGCCAAAGCCCCCGAAGTCAGCCATATCAAGGGCCAGCTCCTGGAAGAGATCAAGGGTGGCCAGGTTGCCGCAGCCACACCGGCCGGTAAGGTGCCGGCCAAGCCGGCCCAGGCACCTGCCAAGGGTGGTAAAGGCGGCAAGAGCGGCAAGGCCGCCGAGCCCAAACCGGTCTTCTTTGCCGGGCATCGCGTCACCGACGCCAATGGGCGGCAGTTCAGCGACGGCATTATCGGTGCGTGGCAGGGCGATGTGCTGCATATCAGCCAGGTCATCGAAGCGAAAGCTGGCTCGCCTGCGGCTCAGGGGCTGAGCGGGCGTCGGCAACAGCTTTCGAAGGCTGATTGGCGCGAGATCTACCGCGAGGCGGCCGAAGAGTTGCGAGAACGCAATCCGGCGCTCAAGAATACGCCGACCAGTGTGGTGGTGAAACAGCATCGCGCCGAAGTACGCGAGATCGTGCGTGCACTGTATAGCGATAAAGTACAGACCGAAGAAGGGCAGGCGCGCTCGGATATCGAACGCCTGGTGCCCAACTTTGGTGCCGGTTTTACGACGATCAAGATCGATGGCAAGCCGGTCAAGGCCACCGGTAGCCCTTCGTCAACGACGATTGTGGGTGTCATGCCCAAGGATGTCGATAGTTCGCAGATCAAGGCCGATGTGGCCCAATCCGGCCTTTCGTTCAAGGCCGAGCATACCGGAATGACCGAACCGCAACTCTACCAGCTTGCCCTGCAGGTTGCCAAAGCAACTGCAAAGTAGTGGTGCAATCAACCTGCCGGCAGAGCTGTGTCGATTGTCGCCACGGGAGTAGTGCCAATGAAGAGCCATCATGCCCCACCCCGCCGCGCCCGGCGTCGGCGAGCCGCTGAGGCGGCCGTACCACAGGCCACATCGCCTGCGGCACAGCCGCACGAGCATGCCGCCACGCTGGCGCACCCCGAACTCGGCTTCGCGACGCGCGCCGCGACCCTGGCCGATATGCAGCGCACCGGCGGCAATGCCCATGTCGAACGCCTGCTGGCGCAGCGCGAGCCCGGCACGGCCCTTGCACCGGCACACACCACGGCAATCGCGCAGCGTGACGATCCGCCGGGTGCTGCCGGGCCGGATCCGGCACTGGCGGCATTCCTGGGCCAACGCTTCGAAAAGAAGAACTTCCACCCCTCGACCGGGCGTGGCCTGTTTGATGCGACCTACGTGCCGCGCAGCGGCGAACTGACGATCACCGTCAAGGTGGCCTTTGAGTTCAAGAATGGCAGCAGTAATCCGGAAGATACCTGGCAACCCGACGAAGAACGCGCCTGGGCGCAGCGCGCCATCGCCGATGTGCAGAATGCCTGGGGCCACCAGTATACCTTCCACTACCATAAGGCCGGCTGGGAGAGCTTGCCGCCGGTCAATGTCAATGTGCAGGTGCTCGAAACCGCCACCGACAAAGCACACTATGTTACGACCGTCAACAAGCGCAAAACCGAGAGTGCCGACCGCGACGAGGTGGTTCCGCCTGGCCGGCGTGCTACCCAGTCTACTGCCACCTTTCACGAATCGGAAGATGGTAATGGGATCGAGACCCCCGATGTCGACCAGTTTTCACGGAGTTCGCTTGCGGCGCACTATGCCACCCTGCGCGCCAAAAACCCTAATCAGGTCTTCTTTACCGTCGGGCGCGCCGAACTCAAACCGACCGACCATGCATCCGTGCGGGATTTCGCAGCTGAGCTTGCCAAACCCGAAATCCCACCCTTCCCGGTGACCGTCACCGGGCGTGCCAGTACCGATGGCGGCACGGCACTCAACCAGAGCCTCTCGGAGCAACGGGCCCGCGAGGTGAGCAATCAACTGGTGCAGGGCGGCGCCAAGAAACAGCCGACCGTGAACCCGCAGGGGGAAGCCGCAGCCGGCCCCGGCCCGGAATGGCGGCGTGCCGAAATCTCGCTCGGCTCGTTCGAATCGGCACAAGAGACCGTGATGCATGAGTTTGGCCATATGTTCGGCCTGGCCGATGAGTATGTCGACGGTGCCCGTACCCCCGGCTCGGCGACCCGCCATTCGGCACTCGTCGCCAGCCTGATGCCGGATCAGGAACCGGTGGTGGCCGCCGATAACGAAAACATCATGTCGCTGGGAACAACTGTCCGACCACATCATTATGTCACCTTTCTGGAGGTTTTGAGTAGTATGAGCGGCACGGAGGCCCCGGAATGGAAGACCCAGCCGGCCGTCGGGCCGCGCCCCGGTACCCGCGGCGACTTTCCACTGCCACGCGGCGACACCCATACCGTCTGATCGGCAAGGTGTAACCCGGCTGTAACCGAGACAAACCAACCCAGGTGCGTTGGCGCGTTCTGCCTGATAGACGCGGTGCGTACCCCCATTTGGAGGTGAAAGATGGCACCCGAGCGTACAACCGAGACAGCTGAGCGGATGGCGTTACGCCGCCGTACCAGCGACGATACCGCAGCTGCCGATAGCGACCACGCCCACACAACACATCCACTCGTCGCACTTCAGCGCCACGTCGGCAATGCGCATATCGAACGCATGCTTGCCCAGCGGCAAGGGCCCGAAGAGCAAGAAGACGAGATTGCAGCCCAGCACGATCCGATCCAGCGGCAAGGGCCCGAAGAGCAAGAAGACGAGATTGCAGCCCAGCACG
>CALLZL010000634.1 GCA_937859575.1 uncultured Chloroflexota bacterium | reverse complement strand
CTCGGCACGCTCGCGGCCCGATCCGATCGAGAAGTATTTTGCTTCCGGATGATGCACGATAATCGCCGCCGTGCTCTGTTCCGGCACGAGCTGAAACGCCTCGGTCAACGAGACGCCGATCTGCTCGGTCGGCAGCAGCCGGAACAGCTTGGCATGCTCATCAAGCTCAGGGCAGGCCGGGTAACCCCACGAATAGCGCTTGCCCCGCTCATTCCCAAGCCCTAACCCCTGCCGCACGATCCGGTTGGTATACTCTGCCAGCGCTTCTGCCAGCGAAACACCCAGCCCATGAATAAAATACGAGCGGCTGTAGTCATTGGCATGTTGCAATGCTTCGGTCAAATCGTCAACCGCCGTCCCCATCGTCACGACCTGCAGAGCCACGACATCATACTCGCCGCTTTCGACCGAACGGAAGTAGTCGGCGATGCAGAGTCGTTCACGTTCGGGCTGCCGTGGGAAGACGAAGCGTTCGAGCTCGCGCTGCCTGTCGAGCGGATCATAGACGATCAGGTCATGCCCATCCGACTGGCACGGGAAGTAGCCATACGCCACCTGCGGCTGCAACCAGCCGTCGCGCTCGGCTTCGCGCACCAGATCGCGCACACGCTGGTCGAACTCAGCCGTCAGGCGTTCCCATTCGGTGCCCTTGGCGTTCCGCGCACCCCACTGCAACCGGTAGAGCGCATTGCGATCGAGGCATGCAACAACATCCTGCAGCCTGATACGCTTCAGCACCTGTGCACCCCAGAAGGGTGGCACCGGCACCGGCAGATCGGATCGCACCGCCGAACGCCCACGCTCGCTGGTGATACTGGCGCGTCCGGTTTCGGCCAATGCCACCCGGCCACGCTGCTTCTGATAAAGCACCGCCGCCGCATCACGCTTAACCATCTCGACAAATGCCGGGCGCTGGGTGCTGTCCGACAGGCGATCCATGGTTTCCAGTCCTTCAAAGGCATCTTTACAGTAAAACACCCCGGCTTCGTAGGGGGTCTCTTCTTCAATGAATAGAATCCGCTGGCCATACTGCCGGTTGATCGCCGCACCACCGACCAGTACCGGGAAGCTCAGCCCGCGCCGGTGCAGCTCCTGCACACAGAGCGGCATCTGCTTCGAGGTGCTCACCAGCAGCGCCGAGAGCCCGATCGCATCGGCCTGGACTTCCACCGCCTTTTCGATAATGGTATTGAGCGGCACCTGCTTGCCCAGATCATACACGGTATACCCGTTGTTCGAGAGGATCGTATGCACCAGGTTCTTGCCGATATCGTGCACATCGCCATACACCGTCGCCAGCACTACCCTGCCCTTGCTCGCGCCATCGAGCTTATCGAGATACTGTTCGAGGTAGGCCACCGTCTTCTTCATCACCTCGGCGCTCTGCAACACAAACGGCAGGATGAGCTGCCCACTGCCAAACAGATCGCCAACCTCCTTCATGGCCGGGAGCAACACATTGTTGAGGATCTTGACCGCAACTTCGCCGCGCGGTGTGACCGCCGGATGGTCACCGTCGGTTGCCACCGATGCATGCGCTTCATGTTCACGGAATGCAGCAAGCGTGATACCAAGCCCATCGGCCATCAGCAGATCAATATCCTCTTCGACCCCTTCCTTCTTGCGATGAACGATCTTCCAATGCAACCGCTGTGCCGTATTCATGCCCTCGGTTGGATCAACCTTTTCGGCGATTGAGGTCTGAGCATTCACTTCATAGAACTGAATGAAACGTGCCAGGGCTTCTTCATGCCGGTTGAAGATCAGATCCTCGCAGATCGCCACCTGTTCGGCCGGAATTTCGGCATACGGCATCACATGGGTCGGGTTGATGATCGCACTGTCGAGCCCGGCATCGACAGCATGCTTGAGGAAGACCGAGTTGAGCGCAGCGCGGGCATGGGGTGCCACACCAAAGCTCAGGTTCGAAACACCAAGCGTGGTGAAGCAGCCAGGGATCTGCTCTTTCACCAGCCGAATACCGTCGATCGTCTCGATCGCTGCCCGGCGCAACTCTTCTTGCCCGGTTGTAATCGGGAAGGTCAGCACATCAAAGATCAGCGCCTCGGCCGGCACGCCATACTCATCGGCGGCGATCTGGGCGATACGCCGGGCAATCGCCAGTTTGCGCTCCGCCGTATGCGCCATGCCCTCTTCGTCGATCGTCAAGGCAACGGTTGCCGCACCATAGCGTGCCAGCAGCGGCAGCGTACGATCGAGCTTATCACCACGGCCGCCTTCGAGCGAAAGGGAGTTGATCACCGCCCGGCCGGGGTAGCATTCGAGCGCCGCCTTAAGCACATCCGCTTCGGTGGTGTCGATCACCAGCGGCAGTTCGACATTCATCGTCAGCTTTTTTAGCAGGGTCGTCATCTGCTCGCGCTCATCGGCACGTTCGGTCATTGCTACACATACATCGAGCATATGTGAACCGCTATCGACCTGCTCACGCGCCACTTCGAGCACTCCGTCGTAGTCGTCTTTCAGCAGCAGCTTCTTCACCTTGCGCGAGCCGAGCGTATTGACACGCTCGCCGATCAGGGTAAGTGTGCCATCCTGCCGAATGGCGGCCGCCCGCACCCCCGATGAGACACTCGGAATATGCTCAATGGCGCGTGGCTGCGGCGCACGATGCACACCAATGATCTCACGCAGCCGGCGCATGTGGGCCGGGCGTGTGCCGCAGCAGCCACCGACAACGGCAACCCCATACTCGCTCACAAACTCGCCCAGGATGCGGGCAAACGGTTCGGGCTCCATGGGGTAGACGGTCTCGCCATCGACTTCGAGCGGCAGGCCGGCATTTGGGATGCACGAGATCGGTAAGCGCGAATGGCGGCAGAGATGGCGGATCGCCTCGCGCATGTGCTCCGGCCCGGTCGAACAGTTGAGGCCAATCACATCGACCGGCATGGCTTCGAGGGTTGCGATCACCGCCGGAATCTCGGTGCCGAGCAGCATACGCCCCGAGAGGTCGAGGAAGATCTGGGCCTGAACTGCGACATCCGGCCGCCCAAGATCGAGTTTGGCACGCCGAATGCCGTCGAGTGCCGCTTTGACTTCGAGAATATCGACACTGGTCTCGACCAGTAACACATCGACACCACCATCGATCAGCGCCATAGCCTGTTCGCGGAAGATTTCCGAAAGCTCATCGAAGGTGATATCCGCGAGTGCCGGATCATTCGACGACGGAAGCTTGCCGGTGGGGCCGATCGAGCCGGCAACAAAGCGTGGCCGGCCATCCTGCGCTTCAAAACGATCCGCAACCTGCCGCGCCAATTGCGCGGCGGCAATATTGATCTCGCGGGTACGATCCGCCAGGCCCCACTCTTCAAGGCGCATACGGGTCGCCTGGAATGTGCATGTTTCGAGCACATCACAGCCGGCTTCGAGGAACGAAGCATGGATCTGACCGATCACATCGGGGCGCGTGATTACCAGAAAATCACGGCAGCCGTTGGTCGCCTCGCCGCCATAATCGTCAGCCGTTAGGTTGAACGTATCGATACTGGTACCCATGGCACCATCGTAGATCAGCACCGAATGTGCCAGCGCTGCAAGATAGCGCGAAGAATTGCCTGTGCTCACGGTCGCCCTCACTGGTTACACAATAAAAAAACTCACGCCGCAGCGTGAGGGATGTCAGGTACGCTCCTCATCTGCCAGCTTACGCTGCCGGAGTTGGCACCTTCCGTTGGATCGCTGCATGCCTCACGGCTGCCAGCTAACCTTCCGGGGATTGCCGGGGCTTCATCGGGCCGGTCCCTCCACCCCTCTGGATGAGCGATGTTCACTTGTTCGGCGCAGTATAGCACGGGAAAAAGCGGCATGTCAATCAGCAAACACGGTGTCGCGGTGTGTTAGGGCTTATGCGTTCTCTCTACCCACGCCCCTGAGCCCACATGGCAGCCTGAGCGACCCGCTGGCTTTTTCACGCACCACAAGAACGGTTCAAGGTATGCTACACTCACCACAGTGTCCAGGCAATGTGGAGGAACCAGTGACAATTGACCTCCTTGGCGTCGGCTCGGTAGCCGTTGACGATCTGTTGTATGTGGCAGCCTACCCCACAGCCGACACGAAGGCGCGGGTGTTGCGGCGCGAACGGCAATGCGGTGGCCACACTGGTACCGCATT
>CALLZL010000633.1 GCA_937859575.1 uncultured Chloroflexota bacterium | reverse complement strand
TGTGGCGTGCGTATGGCCGGTTGCGGCGCCCGGACCGCCACCGTCGCCTGCTCGCCGCCGCTGCGGTAGGTACGGAGAAGCCGTGCGAATTCGCGTGCCGAACCGGGGCGATGATCGGCATCTTTTGCGATGGCGGCCAGCACCAGCGCTTCGAGCTGTGGTGTGATGCGCGGGTTGTGGCTGCGTGGCAGTGGCGGCTCGGCGCTGACATGCTGCATGGCAACCGCAATCGAACTATCACCGCTGAATGGTAGCCGCCCGGTCAGCATCTCATAGAGGGTGACTCCAAGCGAATAGATATCGGAACGCGGCGATACCGGCAGCCCACGGGCCTGTTCGGGCGAAATATAATCCGCCGTACCGAACGTTACCCCGGTTTCGGTCATCGCGGTCGAGAGATTGCTCTTCGCAATACCGAAATCGGTCAACTTGGCATTGCCGTCGGCACTGATCATGATGTTCTGCGGTTTCACATCGCGATGGATCATGCCGACACGATGTGCGGCTTCGAGTCCATCGGCGGCATCGGCAGCGATCGCCAACGCCTGCTCGATCGGTAGCGCACCCTGGCGCAGAATCAGTGATTTGAGATCGCTGCCATCGACATACTCCATCACAATATAGTGAATGTCGTTATCCTGGCCGACATCATACACATCAACGATTGCCGGATGGTGCAGGTTAGCGGCCGCCTGAGCCTCGTGGTGAAACCGGCGCAGAAAGCCGTCGTCGGCGGCGTGGTGGCTATGGAGCACCTTGACCGCAACACGCCGGTTGAGCCGGAGATCGCGAGCACGGTAGACGCGCGCCATGCCGCCGTCGCCGATCTTCTGCTCAAGTTCATAGCGATTATTGAGAATCTTCTGTTGCATGTGTTTTAGGAAACAAGCTCGACATGCTCACAGATCTCGCTGAGGAGCGTGAGGCCAAGATGCTCCTCAAGCCGGGCGAGGTTGATCACATCTTCGCGATTGTAGTCGAGCAGCGTGCGAAGCGCAGTTCGATCGCCGGTCATTTCATACCGATGCCAGAGCCGTGGCGCATCCCAGCCGCTGATGCCGGCGGTGGAGCGCCAGATACCGATCCGTTCTTCGATCTTCTCGAGCCCGGCGCGCAGCCCATGCCGCCGGCAGACATACATCAAATCACAATGGGCGTAATCCTGGCGCAGATCAACATACAGCCGCTTGCGAATCACCGGCAGATCGAACCCGCTGCCGTTGAAAGTGACGAGTGTCTGCACACCTTCGAGTGCCCGGTAGAGCGCCAGATCACTGATTCCACCACCAATCAACTGGATCGTGCCGATGTCGCGGCGATAAATCCCGATCAGGCTGATCGACTGCTCGAAGGTTGTTTCGATATCAAGATAGGCGCGTATCTCTTCCATGGCGTCATTATGGCATATGCGGTTACTACCGGTCAAGCGCCGTACTATGGCCGTACTATTATGGATGTATAATTCAGGAGGAGTTGATAGCACCGATGCACAACACAAAAGGTACATGCATATGGAAACACTGCTCCTGAACGCATCCTGGGAATTTCGCCGGCGTGATAGTTCGGAATCTCTTGCCGACGCGTTTGCTGCCGTCGATGGCTGGTTACCGGCAACCGTCCCTGGCACAGTCCACCAGGATCTAATCATCCACGGCTTGCTGCCCGATCCGTTCGATGGCCTGAACGAACATGCGGTGCAGTGGGTCGGCGAATGCGACTGGCTCTATCGCTGTGTGTTTGAGCTGACGCCTGCGATGTTCGGGGCTGCCCTCGATCTCTGCTGCGACGGGCTCGATACGGTGGCGACCGTCTGGCTGAATGGCAGCGAGATCCTGCGGAGCGATAATATGTTCGTACCGCACCGCGTCGCAATTGGTCATGTTGCTCGGCCGGGCAACAACGAATTGCAGATTCTGTTTGAATCGGCCCTGCGCACCGGGCGCGATCGCGAAGCGGCCAATGGCCAGTTACCGGTCTGGAATGGCGACACCAGCCGTGTCTATTTGCGGAAGGCGCAGTATCACTACGGCTGGGATTGGGGCCCGGTGTTGCTGACGGCCGGCCCCTGGTTGCCGCTGCGGATCGAGGGGTATACCGCATGCATCACCGAACTGATGTGCGTGCCGACAATGACAGAGGATCTGCAACAGGCGCGAATACCACTGGTCGCTACCGTCGTCTCACATGCCGATCACGAGCAGCAGGTCACGTTCGAACTGTTTGATCCGGCGAATACGCTGATGGCGGCGGCAACCGTGCCGCTGGCGGCGGGTCAGGCGGTGCATGCGTTTACGGTTGATACACCACAGCTCTGGTGGCCGCATGGCTATGGCGAACAGCCGCTCTATCGCATACGTGCCGTGTTGGGGCAGAGCATGGCAGCAATCGAACGGCGTATCGGGCTGCGCCGCCTGCGCCTGTTGCAAGAACCGGTCGCCGGCGAAGCAGGGCAGACCTTCCTGTTCGAGGTAAATAATACGCCGATCTTTTGTGGCGGTGCGAACTGGATCCCTGCCGATTCGTTTACACCGCGATTGACGAGCGAACACTACCGCGATCTGCTGCAGCAGGCGGCCGATATGCATATGGTGATGCTGCGGGTCTGGGGTGGCGGAATCTACGAGCACGATATCTTCTATGCGCTGTGCGACGAAATCGGCTTGCTGGTCTGGCAAGATTTCATGTTTGCCTGTGGTATCTACCCGGCAGATGCGGCATTCTGCGAGAGTGTGCGTGCCGAGGCCGAAGCCCAGGTTCGCCGATTGCGCCACCATGCATGCATGGCGCTCTGGTGTGGGAATAACGAGGATTACCAGATCGCCGAGTCGATCGGAGCCTATGATCAGGCCGAAGCCCCCGATGCTGCTTCGCGCTTCCCGGCACGCGTGATCTACGAACAGTTGTTGCCTGCGGTGTGTGCCACTCTCGATCCGACGCGTTCCTACTGGCCCGGAAGCCCGTATGCCGGTACGACTACTGCCGACGGAACGATCGGCGACCGCCATGTGTGGGATGTCTGGCATGGCATGATGGCCCCCTATCAGGAGTATCCGCGCTTCGCCGGCCGCTTTGTCAGCGAATTCGGCATGCAGGCGTTCCCCGACATGGCCACGATTGCGAGTTTTGCCGAGCCGGCCGAACGTCATCCCCAGAGTCGCACTCTCGATCACCATAATAAAGCGGCGGGCGGCCCAAAACGCCTGATGAGCTATCTGGTCGATAACCTGCGGCTTCCAGCCGATCTGGCCGGGTATATCTATGCGACCCAGCTCATCCAGGCCGAAGCACTTGCCGCTGCCTATACCGGCTGGCGACGACGCTGGGGCACGCCCGGCTGCCGTGCGGTTGCCGGGGCACTCGTCTGGCAGCTCAATGATTGCTGGCCGGTGACGAGTTGGGCGATTATTGATTACGAGCATCGCCCCAAAGCGGCCTGCCCGGTGATCCGGCGTGCACTAGCACCGTATGCCGTTGGCATGGCACGCAATGGCGAGAGCGCGGATGTCTGGGTGGTGAATGGCACCGCCGTATCGGTCGATGCCAGTATCGAGCTGCGGAGTTGGACGATCGAGGGAGAGATGGTGTCGCGCGATGTGCTCGCGGCAACGCTCCCAGCCAATCAGGTACTCGAACTGGGGCAGTTTGGGTTCGATCCGGGGGCGAATCTGGTGCTGGCTGCACGGCTGCTGATCAACGGCGAGGTCGCCGCCCGAGCCGCTCTCTGGCCCGAGCCGCTGAAATACCATCGCCTGCCTGATCCGGTCATTGTGCTTGATCTGCTGGAAGATGGCGAGACGCTGCGGTTACGCACGGCGCGCCCGGCGAAGGGAGTGCTGCTCTCGGCCGGCGATGGGGTGCGCTGGAGCGACAACATGATCGATCTTATGCCCGACGACGAACAAACCATCCGCGCCGTTGGCCTGGCCGATCAGGCTGTTGATCTGCGCTGGCTCGGCAGGGAATAGGCTGCGAAACGGGCTGCATGCTGATATGCCTTAGCTGGCGGAGCGATAGTCGGCCGGTGGTGGTGGGTCGCTGCGCGCGGCAATTGCCCGCCGATATAAATCGACATAACGACGCGCCGATGCAAGATCGGAAGAGCGTCGTGTAGGGAAAGAGTGTAGATCTCGGTGGTCG
>CALLZL010000632.1 GCA_937859575.1 uncultured Chloroflexota bacterium | reverse complement strand
CTGCGCTCGCAGATTGCGACGATCGAGCAGGATATTGTGCTCTTCTCGCGCACAATTGCCGAGAATATTGCCTTCGGTGCCGGCGGTAATGCCAGCCGCGAACAGATCGAAGCCGCTGCCCGCCAGGCTCAGGCGCATGACTTCATCATGGGCTTCCCCGATGGCTACGAGACGGTGGTTGGCGAACGCGGCGTGACTCTTTCGGGCGGCCAGCGCCAGCGGATCGCAATCGCCCGCGCCTTTCTGGCAAACCCGCGCATCCTGATCGTCGATGACTCGACCAGTGCGATCGATAGTACCACCGAGGATCAGATCCAGCGCGCCATGCGCCAGATCCTGATCGGCCGCACGACGCTGCTGATTACCCACCGCCTGGCGCAGATCATGCGCGCCGATCGCATCCTGGTGCTGCAACACGGCACACTGGCAGCCCAGGGCAGCCACGAAGAACTGCTGGAAACCAGCGATATCTATCGCCGGATCTTTGTGCCCGCAGAGCGTAGTATCGTTCACGGCAAAGAAGAAGAGAACCACGAATAAGACACATAGCATGAAGACAGAGCACACGTTAACGATATCTGTTGGTTGTACGCATCCCGGCTTCGTATTATTCGTGCTGTTCGTGGTTGATTGCTGACGAGCAACGAGGAATGTAACCAATGCAACTGACCGCCGGACTTGGTGCCGAAGCCTATGATCGCGTCTATAGCGACACCCAGCTCATCAAACGCAGTGCCGTGTACTTCCGCCCACATATGCGAGCGGTGTTGACGGTTGCTTTTGTGGTTGTGCTGATCTCGTTTGTGGCAACCGGAACGCCGTTTATTATTGCACGCGGTATCGATATGCTGGTCGGGAGCCGTGAGCTCCAGATCCTGCTCGGGCTAGCCGCCCTGGTGACCACCCTCGGTATCCTTAACTGGATCTTCAATCTGGTGCGGGTTGAACTCTCGGCACGGGCCGTTGGCGATGTTGTGCTTGCCCTGCGCGATGATGCGTTCCGGGCACTCATGCGCCATGATATGTCGTTCTACGACAAATACGCCGCCGGTCGCATCGTCAGCCGGGTAACCTCCGATACGCAGGATTTTGCGACGGTGATCACACTGACGGTCGATCTGCTGAGTCAGATGGTACTGTTGCTGGTAATCACGGTGGTGCTCCTGACGATCAATCTGCAACTGGCATTGATTACGCTCACCGTCGGGCCGGTCGTCGTGCTGGTGGCCATGGGGTTCCGGCGGATCGCACGGCGCGTCATGCAGCAGGCGCAGCGCGCCCAGGCCAATCTCAACGCAACAATCCACGAGACGATCAGCGGCATCGCGGTTGCCAAGAACTTCCGCCAGGAGAGCACACTGTATACCGATTTCCGCGAGATCAACAGCCTGGCGTATCGGGTTATGCTCGCCCGCATGATCGTCTTCGGCAGTATTCACCCGGTGATGCACGCCATCTCGGGGATCGCGATCGCGGTGGTTGTCTTTGCCGGCGGAACGCTTACCCTCAGCGGCAGCGTCAGCGTCGGCGACTGGTACCTCTTCATCCAGAGTCTTTCGCTCTTCATGATGCCGGTGATCACGGTGGCATCATTCTGGGGCCAGTTTCAGCAAGGGCTTGCAGCCAGCGAGCGGGTCTTCGCGCTGATCGACGCGACACCGCATGTGGTTCAGCACGACCGGCAGCCGGTGGGGATGCTGCGCGGCCGGATCACCTTCGAGCAGGTGATGTTCCGCTACCGCCAGCCGGTCGAACGCGTGGCGATCGCCCAACCACAGGTGGCGGTCGATCACAATCTGCCGGAAGATAACGAGCCCTGGGTGCTGGCTGATTTCTCGCTCGAGATCCCGGCCGGCCAGACTCTGGCGA
>CALLZL010000631.1 GCA_937859575.1 uncultured Chloroflexota bacterium | reverse complement strand
CCGGGCCGACGGCAGTGGTGTACGATGCGGCGGCGGCGCTGCTGGGTGCCGAAAATATCGATACCACCTACCGCACCACTGGTGGCGAGGATTTCTCGGAAGTGCTGGCCGAAGTTCCAGGCAATTTCTTCTTCATCGGTTCGCGCAATGATGAGCGTGGCCTGAACGCGCCGCACCACAATCCGCACTTCGATATCGATGAAACCTGCCTGCCGCAGGGGGTCGCCATTTTGTGCGCTGCTGCCGTTGGTTGCCTTGAGCGCGAGGTATAACCATCGCACGGGTTGGCCCAATGCGATAAAAGGTGGCAACCGGTTGCGGGGCCTGGTGGGATGTTCACTGATCCCACCAGGCCTCGTTGTGCCTGGGCGATGCCCAGGTGCGTGAACACACGGCATGATCGTGAGCCGTTGCCGGCATGGTTGCCCTTACCAGACTCTTACATGCCCCTCGTACTCCTCTTACATGCAGCGGGTATCCTCTGGTCAGTAAGACCTGCCCTGGTAGCAAGAGGAGCCCTGATGACAACCCTTACCGCCGCAGCAACAACCGCCGCTGATCTTTTTGATCGACTCCTGCGCGATACTGCACCATTCATTCTCGATGTGCGCAACCCCGATGATGTCGCCCGCTGGCGTATCGAAGGTCGCAATACACTTGAATCGTGCAACATTCCCTACTACGAATTCATTGAGGATGCCGATACCGCAATAGCCATGATACCTACCGACCGCGAGATACTGGTGGTATGCGCCAAAGAAGGTTCGTCGCAGTTTGTCGCCGATTTACTGCTTGAACACGGCATTGCGGCAAGCTATCTTGCCGGCGGTATTCTGAGCTGGGGCCATTATTACGACACCCGTGAGATCGCGCATGGCTCGTGGGGCACGATCCTGCAGATTGCACGCCCAGCACGCGGCGATCTGAGCTACCTGATTGTTAGTGGCGGCGCTGCGGCGGTGATCGACCCACTCCGCAACACGCAGCCGTATCTGGCCGCACTGGCCGAAACCGGCGCCACCTTGCGCTATGTCTTCGATACCCATGTCCATGCCGATCACATCAGTGGTGGGCCGCAGCTCAGCCGGCAGACGGGTGCGCCCTATGCGATTCACCCCTATGACGCGCTGCACCCGATCGACATGCTGCCGGCGCGTCTTGATTACACCCCGCTCAGCAATGGCCAGATCTTCCAGCTTGGCGAGGCATTGATCACGACGATCTGGTACCCAGGCCATACTTTGGGTCAGGTCAACTTTCTGGTGCAGCTGCCCGGCGGTTCGCGCTTTCTGCTAACTGGTGATGGGATCTTCCTGCGTTCATTCGGCCGGCCCGATCTCGGCGGCCAGGGTGAAGCCTGGACCCCGTTGCTCTACGAGAGCATGACCAGCCGCCTGTTGCCGTTCCTCACCGATGATACCTGTATTCTTCCGGCACATTTCGCAACCCTCGATGAGTGCGATACGGCCGGCCGCTGTACCGACACCTGGGGTACTATTCGCCGCACCAACGAAGCCCTGGCCCATCTGGAATCGCCCGATCAGTTCAGCAGGTTCGTGCTCGGTAATCTGCCGCACTTTCCACCTCAGTATGTCGAAATCAAACGCGTTAACCTCGGCCTCAGTGCGCCAAGCGACGCAGAGGCTGATGAACTCGAACTCGGCAAGAATATCTGTGCCTTGGCACAGTAGCACAAAGGAGACAACCCATGCATATCAATCCAGATCAGACACTCGACGTCACCGGTGCCAAATGCCCGATGCCGCTTGTCAAGAGCCGCAAAGCCCTCGGCGAGCTGCCGGTCGGCCAGGTGCTTAAGGTCATCGCTACCGACCGAGGCTCAATTGCCGATTTTCAAGGTTGGGCACGTGCCGCAAAACATGTCGAACTGGTTGCGCAGGAGACCATCGATGAGGCCAGCGGAAGCCTGTATGTTCATTATCTGCGCCGTACCGCATAGCCATGCCGGCTACCACAAGAGGAAAGACATAATGACACACAACCAGCTCGATACACAGTTTGATACCCTCGCCCTGCTTGATCGCATGACCGCCCTTGAGGCACGGATCACCGAACTCGAAGCCCATCCGGCTCAGGGCGTCGAAGACCGACTGGCGCTGGTCATCTTTTCGGGTGACCTCGATCGCACCATCGCAGCATTGATTATCGCGACCGGTGCGGCCTCGATCGGCATGGAAACATCGATCTTCTATACCTTCTGGGGGCTTGCCGCCATAAAGAAGCAGAAGATCTACCAGGGGAAGAATCTACTCGAACGCGGGTTCACCGCCATGCTGCCGGCCGGCCTCGGCGAAATGGGGCTCTCGCAGATGAACTATTTCGGTGCCGGTGCCCAGATCATTCGCAAACTCATGCGCGAGCGGGGTGTTGCGTCGGTTGAAGAACTGTTTGAACTGGCGCGCGAACTTGGTGTCCGCATGATCGCCTGTGATATGTCGCGCGAACTGCTCGGCATCCACGAGGATGAACTCCTCGGCGGCCTGGAGACCGGTGGCGTAGCCGCGTTTCTTGGTGATGCCGCCCGTGCCAAAGTCTCGCTGTTTATTTGATTATGATGAGGGTCTCTATGTTTCAGAAACTGTTCCAGCGTCCGACCGGCCCAGCAGTTGCCCAACTCAGTGTTGCCGAGCTAGAGCGCAGGCTGGCGGCACACGAGTCGTTGCAGCTGATTGATGTGCGCTCGGCGGAAGAGTACCAGCACGATGGTCATATCAGTGGTGCGCGGCTCATCCCATTGCCGGCACTCGCACAGCGCTTGCACGAAATCGATCGAACCCGGCCGGTGGTCATCATCTGTCGATCCGGCAATCGCAGCCAGGTGGCGTCCGAGCTTTTGCTGCGCCATGGGTATCTTGATATCAGCAATGTGCAGGGCGGAATGATCGCCTGGCGTCGTGCCGGATACCCGGCTCGTGAGCGGATGTAATGACAACCACGCTGTGTCGTACTGAGACAGGGGCGGATCGCCGTGCAGAGCTGATCCGCTACACCATTGATGATCGGTTGACCTTTGCCGGCCAGCCGCAACCCGAAGACTGGGCGGCTCTGGCGGCCGAAGGGTTCGATACCGTAATCAATATGCGCAGTGATGCCGAACGCGCAGCCATGCAGCAGCAGAGTGCGGTTGCTGCCGGTCTGCGCTATATCCACCTGCCGCTGCCGGTCTACGAGCTCGAACCACAACACCTGGCGGAATACCACGAACTGCTCGCCGCACAGAATGGGCGGGTGCTGCTGCACTGCCGTTCGGCCACTCGTGTGGCGCTGATGTGGCTGCTCGATCGAGTCGTCTATGACGGCTGGAGTCGTGAGCGTGCCGAACAGGCATTGCGCGACGCCGGTTATGGTGCAAGTTCCCTCGAAACCTTCAGCTTCTGTGCCGACGACTACTTCGATCGTGCCGGCATTGCCAACTGAAACAGGAAGATCATGCTGACAACCACACTGCTGGCGCTGCTACTCGGCAGCCTGATCGGACTCTCACTCGGGATGTTGGGCGGCGGCGGATCGATTCTGACGGTACCGGCACTGGTGTATGTGCTTGGGCAAGAACCCCACGCCGCTGTGAGCGCATCACTGGTGATTGTCGGGTTGAATGCCGCTACCGGCGCCTGGTTTCACCAGCGTGCCGGCCATGTGCGCTTGCGATCGGCAGCCATCTTCGGCGGCACCGGCCTGGCTGCAGCCTTTGCTGGTGCGCGTATCTCGCAACTCATTCCATCGGCCATGCTCATGCTGTTCTTTGCCATGCTCATGCTGGTGGTTGCGGCGCTCATGCTGCGCGGCAGCAGCCTCGGCCACACCGAGTCGTTACCCGTCTGGTGGAAGGTACTGCTCGGTGGCCTGGGGGTCGGCTTTCTCACCGGCTTTCTCGGCGTCGGCGGCGGCTTTCTGATCGTCCCGGCACTGGTCTTGCTGCTTGGTATGTCGATGCGTGACGCGGTCGGTTCGTCGCTGGTGGTCATCGCGATCAACAGTGCTGCCGGGTTGGCCGGGCATCTCGGTGAAAGCGGCGTCAGCTGGCTGCTGGTCGGCTTGCTCCTGGCCGGTGGCCTGCCCGGCCTGCTGGTCGGCACCCGGCTCGCCCAGCGCCTGCCGGTCGTTCGGTTGCGGCAGGGGTTCGCCATGCTGGTGATCCTGCTCGGCAGTGTCCTGTTGGCGGTCAATCTACCGCTGGTTCTTCGCTGGTCGTAAACTTCGCTTCAGGTTGTTCCGAGGCAAAGCGGTCTGGTTGCACTCCAACCAGATTCTGATCTAAGATGAACCCATGATCGCGACAGTTCTGATTGTGGAGGATGAAGCCAGCATCCGCACCGTAGCTCGTGCCTACCTTGAGCAGGCCGGCTTTCGGGTGCTGTTGGCCGATAACGGGCCGGGCGGCCTCGAACTGGCACGCCGTGAACAGCCGGATCTAATCATCCTCGATCTGAATCTGCCCGGCATGGATGGCATGGAGGTTGCGGCACGCCTGCGTGCCGAATCCGAGGTTTTTATTCTGATGCTTACCGCCCGCAGTGAAGAAAGCGACCGAGTGGCCGGATTGCGCATCGGTGCCGACGATTACCTGACCAAGCCGTTCAGCCCGCGTGAACTGACGGCGCGGGTCGAGGCCATCCTGCGCCGCCATCGTTCGCTCACACCTGTCGATCCGAGCCTGGTTGTCGGCCCGCTCCGCATCGAACCGGATCGCCGCGAGGCCTGGGTTGCCGATCAGGCACTCGAATTGACAACCACCGAATTCGATCTCTTGCTTGTGATGGCCCGGCATGCCGGCAAGGTGCTGAGCCGCGAACAGTTGATGGATCTGGTGTGGGGCAGCGATTTCTATGGCACCGATCGGGTGGTGGATGTGTATGTCGGCCAGGTACGGCGCAAGATCGAGGCGAGTTGCGGCCAGAACCTGATTCGGACGGTACGCGGAGTTGGCTACCAGCTCAGTGCCGAACACAGCTCGTGAAGCGCCGCTCGCTCCGTTTTCGCATTGTCGCCGTCCAGATGCTTGTCGTCGTCGTGGGTGTGGTGACACTCATCGTGACCGCCGATCTGCTGGCGATCGAGGCGGTTGCTCCCGAATTGCTTTCCACCTTTCGCATGGCGATCGCCCAGGCACTGCTGATTGCCGCGCTGGCCGCCACAATTGTCGGGCTAGTCGCGAGTATCTTGCTGGCACGCGAGATCCTGCGCCCGCTTGCCGAACTGGATCGCAGTAGCCGCCGGATCGCTGATGGCCATTTTGATGAGCGCATCGCGATCCCATCGGCCGACGAACTGGCGGTGGTGGCGCATAGCTTTAACCAGATGGCCGAAGCACTTGAGCATGTCGAAGAGCAGCGGATCGTGCTGATCGGCAATGTGGCCCATGAGTTACGCACCCCTCTTGCCGGGCTCGAAGGGTACCTCGAAGGGCTGCTCGACGGCGTATTACCGGGTGATCCGGCGACGATCAGTGCCATGCAGCACGAAGTACGCCGCCTGCGCCGGTTGGTTGACGATCTGCAGCAGCTCTCGCGGGTCGAGGCCGGCCAGGTGGTATTGCACCCCGAGAACCTGGCTATCGTGCCACTGGTAGAACGGGTGGTTACCCAGCTTCAGCCACAGCTGATCGGCCAGCGCCTTACGGTGCTGGTTGAAGGCAATGCTGCGGTACTCCAGCTACGCGCCGACCCTGATCGCACTGCACAGATCCTCGTCAATCTGATCGGCAATGCGCTGCGCTATACTCCCGACGACGGCCGCATTACAGTACGGATCCGGCCGGTAGCCGAGTATGTCGAGATTGCCGTCGAAGATACTGGCGTCGGCATTCCAGCCGAAGCGTTGCCATATCTGTTCGAGCGCTTTTATCGCGTTGACCCTTCGCGTAGCCGTAGCAGCGGCGGCAGTGGGATCGGCCTCACAATTGCGCGCCATCTGGCCTGGGCAATGGGCGGCGAGATTCGTGCTGCCAGTGCCGGCCCCGGCCATGGCAGCACTTTTACGCTCACGCTGCCGCGTGCTGCCCGGCCGCACCGCTCACCGGCCCGCTAGCAAAACCGATCGATCGCTGGAGCGCGGGCGGCTCGCCGGCATGCGCACAGCTCAATACTTCTGCGCCTCGCTATCGCGCCTGCCATGATAGACACGCGCCTCGTATGGCCGGAGCGAAAAGGCGCCGATCGGTGTTGCCGCATCAACCGGGTAGTTGCTGATCAGCAGCCCTTCAACCTGGAAGTGTGCCTCGCTCGGCAAGTGAAAGGTCGGTGCCGCAGCACTAAAGTTCAGCACGACCAGTAATCGCTGATCGCCAAGGGTGCGGGTGTAGGCGTAGATCTGCTCGTGCTCGGGTAGGATCAGATCATAGGTACCGTAGGCCATGATCGGGTGCACTTTGCGCAGCCGGATGAGCTGCTGGTAGTAGTAGAAGATCGAATTCGGGTCGGCAAGCGCCTGCTGCGCATTGATGACTGTGTAGTTCGGGTTGATCTTGAGCCACGGTATGCCGCTGCTGAACCCGGCGTTTGGCGACGCATCCCACTGCATCGGCGTGCGTGCATTGTCGCGCCCTTTGGCATAGATCATCGCCAGCACCTCGGCCGGGTCGAGGCCTTTCTCAGCGGTGAACTCACGGTATATGTTCAGCGTTTCGATATCGTTATAGTCGTCGATACTCGCGAAGCGCACATTGGTCATACCAATCTCTTCGCCCTGGTAGATGTATGGTGTGCCTTGCAATGTGTGCAGAAAGGTTGCAAGCATCTTGGCCGACTCGACGCGGTACGCACCATCGTCGCCGAAGCGCGACAGGGCGCGCGGCTGGTCGTGGTTCGAGAGGTAGAGGCTATTCCAGCCGCGCCCCTCAAGTTCCTTCTGCCAGTGGGTCATCGAGTGCTTCAGGTCGCGCAGATCGAGCTGTTTCCGCGCCCACTTGCCCAGGCCGCGGCGCTCGTCGGTATCGAGGCCCATGTGCTCGAACTGGAAGAGCATATTGAGTGAACCGTGCTCCTGGTCGGTGATCGCCAGTGCATCGGCAGTAGTTGCCAGCGGCATTTCGCCAACCGTCATGATATCGTAGTGCGCCAGCACATCGCGCTTCATTTCGCCGAGAAACTCAAGCAACCGCGGGCCATTGGCAACCAGCGGGCCGGGGAAGTGGTAACGACTCTCGCTGCTTCCGGGGATATCCGGCAGCCCCGGTGCCTTCGAGATCAGGTTGATCACATCCATACGAAAGCCGTCGATCCCCTTGTCGAGCCACCAGCGCATCATGTCGAAGATCGCCGTGCGAACTGCCGGGTTCTCCCAGTTCAGATCGGGTTGCTTGGGTGAGAACAGGTGCAGATAGTATTCGTCGGTCGCCGCGTCATATTCCCATGCCGGGCCGCTGAAGAACGATTCCCAGTTGTTCGGCTCCCTGCCGTTCTTGCCCGGCCGCCAGATATAGAAGTCGCGGTAGGGATTCTCCTTCGAAGAGCGCGACGCGACGAACCAGGCGTGTTCGTCGGATGAATGGTTGACGACCAGATCCATGAGCAGTTTGATGCCGCGTGCATGCATGCCGGCAAGTAACTCCTCCCAGTCGGCGAGTGTGCCGAACTCCTCCATGATCGCCTGGTAGTCGCTGATGTCGTAGCCGTTGTCGTCGTTGGGCGAGCGGTAGACCGGCGAGAGCCAGACGACATCGATGCCGAGTTCTTTGAGGTAATCGAGCTTGCCGATGATGCCGCGCAGATCGCCGATCCCGTCGCCGTTACTGTCGCAGAAGCTGCGCGGATAGATCTGGTAGACGACGCTTTCCTTCCACCATGTACGATTGGTCATGTGGTTCCTCCATTCGTTGACGCAAAGGCGCGAAGAGTTAGAGATACGAGCCGCAGATACTGCCATACCGCCTCGCAAAAAGCAGTATAATCGCCTGCGTCGTCACACCACACCATAAAGGAGTTTCTCTATGCCTACCCCCGAACCGAAGGGCTTGCTCGAATGGCGTTGTATCGGCCCGACCCGCGGCGGTCGCGTTGTAGCGGTCGCCGGTGATCCGCATGATCGCAATGTCTTCTACTTCGGCGCATGCGCCGGTGGTGTCTGGAAGACGACCAATGGCGGGAACTATTGGGGGAATGTGACCGATGATTTCTTTACGACGGCATCGGTTGGCGCGCTGGCTGTGGCTGCGTCGGATCCGAATGTGATCTATGCCGGTACCGGTGAAAGCACGATTCGGATCGATGTGTCGCATGGCGACGGCGTGTATAAATCGACCGATGCCGGCCGCACATGGGCGCATGTTGGCCTGAGCGATACGCGCCATATCGGCAAGGTGCGTGTCCATCCAACCAACCCCGATCTTGTGTATGTTGCGGCACTCGGCCATGCCTTCGGCCGTAACGAGGAACGCGGTGTCTTCAAATCGACCGACGGCGGTGCGACATGGCGCAAGGTGCTCTATCGCGGTGATCATGCGGGTGCCGTTGATCTCTCGATCGATGAGCGAAATCCGCGCATCCTGTATGCCACGATCTGGGAAGCATACCGCAGCTTCTCGCAGATTTCGAGTGGCGGCCCCGACAGCGGTCTCTGGCAATCGACCGACGGCGGCGAGACATGGGTTGATCTGACCGATCGCCCCGGCCTGCCGAAGGGAATCAAAGGCAAAATCGCCGTGGTTGCCTCGCCGGCGCGCGCCGGCCGCGTCTGGGCGCTGATCGAACACCGCACCGAAGGCGGGCTTTATCGTTCCGACGATACCGGTGCCACATGGGAACGCGTTAGCGACAACCAGAACCTTGTGTCGCGTGCATGGTACTACATCCACCTCACTGCCGATCCGCTCGACCCCGAGACGGTGTATGTCAATAATTTGAGCCTGTGGCGCTCGGTCGATGGTGGGCGCACCTTCAGCGAAATGGCGACGCCGCATGGCGATAACCATGATCTCTGGATCGATCCGCACGATAACCAGCGCATGATCCAGGGCAATGATGGCGGCGCGTGTGTTTCATACACCGGCGGCACCGTCTGGTCGAGTGTCTATTACCAGCCGACGGCGCTATTCTACCATCTGGCGACCGATAATCGCACGCCGTATACGGTGTATGGCACCCAGCAGGATAACACCAGTATCGCGGTGCCCAGCCGTAGCCGCAATATCGGTATTCTGTGGAACGACTGCTATATTGCCGGCACCGGCGAGAGCGGCTATATCGCGGTACGCCCCGACGACCCGGATATTGTGTATGTCGGCGCGATCGGCAGCTCGCCCGGCGGCGGCAATTGCCTGCAACGCTATGATCACCGTACCAAGCAGATCCGCCTGATCACCACATGGCCGGAATTGATGAGCGGCTATGGCGCAATCGACCATAAGTATCGCTTCAACTGGACCTACCCGATCATCATTTCGCCGCACGATCCGAACACGATCTATATCGGCGGTAATATTGTCTTTTAGACGGCAGCCGACCGGCGGGCCGGGGAACCGCGACTCGATCGGTGCCGAGATGTATGCCACCGTCTTCTCGCTCGTCGAGTCGCCGCACGAGCCGGGGGTTCTGTGGGCCGGCTCCGACGATGGGCTCATGCATATTACGAAGGATGGCGGCGCAACCTGGACGCCGATCACACCGGCCGGCATGCCGGAATGGTCGATGATTAGCTGCATCGAACTCTCTCCATTTGACGCCGGAACAGCATACGTGGCGGCAACCCGCTATAAGCTCGACGACTACCGGCCGTATCTGTATAAGACGACCGACTACGGCCAGAGCTGGTCGCGGATCGACAGCGGGATTCCCGAGCACGATTTCACGCGCGTCATCCGCGCCGATCCTGTGCGCAAGGGGTTGCTCTATGCCGGTACCGAAACCGGGCTCTACCTTTCGACCGACGACGGGGCGAACTGGCAGCGCTTCCAGCTCAACCTGCCGGTCGCACCGGTTCACGAGATTCTGATCAAAGAGAACGACCTGATCGTCGGCACCCACGGGCGCTCGATCTGGATCCTCGACGACCTGACGCTGCTACACCAGACGCTCGACAATGCGCCGGGGGCACAGCCGCAGCTCTTTGCGCCACGGCCAAGCATCCGCTATATGCCGGGAGTCGACTGGACCGACAACACGCCGGGGGTGAATTATATGGGCGGCACCGGCGGCCTGTTCTTGAACGGGAAGGATGCCGATGGCGATGCACAGCGCATGATCCTTGATGCCGGTACCAACCCGCCCAAGGGTGCGGTGATCGGCTACTACCTGCCCGAAAAGCCGGCTGAGCCGATCCTGCTCACATTCAGTGATGCACAGGGCGGCCTGATCCGGAGCTTCAGCAGTAAACCCGAGCCCAAGCCGCTTGCCGACGGCGAAAAGCCAAAGATCGATAAAGAACCGAAGATCGCGGCCAAAGCCGGCTATAACCGCTTTGTCTGGGATATGCGTTACGCACCGGCGACCAAGATCGAGGGCAACGATCCACCCGCCGAAATGGTGATCGAAGGCCCGACCGTGCCGCCTGGCCGCTATACCGCCACATTGACCGTTGGCGCGGTGGTGCAGACGGCGACCTTCGATGTTGTGCAGATGCCAGAAACCCCGGCGACGCCGGCGGATCTGCAGGCACAGTTCGAACTCAGCATGGCGATCTTCCGCAAAGTTGATGCGACGATTATTGCCATCAATCGTATGCGCGAGCTGCGCGGCCAGCTCGACGGTTGGGCGAAGCGGGCTGCCGGTACGCCACTGGCCGAATCCGCAACTGCACTCAAGGGTCGGGTGCTTGAAATCGAGAAGCACTTGCTTGTGCCGGATCTGCGCTCGGGATGGGCCGACAACTTCAACAATGGGGTACGGCTGCTCGACAAGCTCCACGGGTTGATCTCAGTTGTTGAACTGGGTGATTACCGGCCTACCGATGTCTCGTCCGACGTGCTGGCGTATCTGAGCGACGCGATCGATACACAGATCGCCCGCTTCGAAACCCTGCTCACCGAGGATCTGGCGGTGTTCAATACGCAGATCACCGCCGCCGGGTTAGGTGCAGTTACCCCACTCGCGGTACCAACTGCCTGAAAGCTTCCAAACAGTCTCTGCGATCGCACCCTCTCGCTTGTTCTGGCATTGAGCAAGCGAGAGGGTAACGCCCAATGCGTGTGTGCGTCGCGATCCGAGGTGGAAGACGCAGCATACAGGAATCTTGGAACATCGACTCCCACAACCCAAAAAGCTTGGCCGGCCTGCCGCCGCCCTCAGAATAGCCCGACCGCGCATACGTGCCACGGCCCGTTATCAGATCGGGCTGTATCTTATGCTGCTGCCGTTTCTGTTTGGGGCGGCGGTGCTGATCATTGTGCCGGGCGGTATCACCCTGAGCCTGGCGTTTGCGCAGTACGATGGGCTGGCACCACCCCGATGGGTTGGTCTGCACAACTTCCGCTCCCTGTTCGTTGATCCCCTGACGTTCATTGCGATCAGTAATACCAGCCTGTTTGTTGCGCTCACCGTGCCGCTGCGCGTGCTGGCTGCGCTGGTGCTGGCATTGCTGCTGCACCGACCCGCACGTGGGGTCGGCATCTACCGTGCCGCCGTCTATCTGCCGACGATCATTCCAGGGGTGGCGTATGCCCTGATCTGGCTCTGGGTTCTCAATCCGGTGAGTGGGCCGCTCAATCTCGTGCTGGCAGCCCTGGGCATGCCGACCCCGGCATGGCTTGCCGAGAGTCGTACGGCACTGCCGGCGCTGGTCGCAGCCGGCCTGTTTCAGCTTGGTGAAAGCTTCGTCGTGCTGCTCGCCGGCCTGCATGCCATCCCACGCGACTACTACCAGGCGGCGCTGATCGATGGTGCCGACCGGCGTCAGATCCTGCGCACGATCACCCTGCCGCTGCTGGCACCATGGCTCATGCTTGTGGTTATGCGCGAACTGATCGTCAGTGTGCAGAGCAGCTTTACACCGGCGCTGCTGATGACCGGCGGTGGGCCGTATTATGCGACCCTCTTTCTGCCGCAGTTGATCTACGAGACTGCGTTCGATCGCTTTCGCTTCGGTGATGCCGCCGCACTGACGCTGATCACCTTACTTGGCCTGGGGCTGGGGCTGCTGCTGCTGCATCGTGCCGCCGGCGGCTGGGGGTATGCCGATGAAACGTAGCCTGCTGCGGGCCGGTGGCTTCCATGCACTTGCCGGCGCGATCACCCTGCTCTTCTGTGTGCCGTTTGTCTGGGTGCTGGTAGTGTCGCTCCGCCAACCCGGGCTGGCACCGCCACAACAGATCGAGTGGCTGCCGAATCCGGCGGCCTGGAGCAACTACCCGACGATTTTTGCCATGCTGCCGCTTGGCAACTATCTGCTGAATTCACTGAGCGTGGTGCTGATCAGCGTGCCGCTCACGCGGCTAGTGGCGGCCTGGGCCGGCTATGCGCTGGCACGCCTGCCCGAACGGGCGGCGCTGATCCTGATTGCACTGGCGGTCGGGCTACGCATGGTTCCCGCAACATCACTCTGGCTGCCACGCTTCCTGCTCTTCAGCCAGGCCTCGCTGATCGATACCTTCGGTGCGCTGATAGCACCGGCGCTCATGGGAACCAGCCCGTTCTATGTGCTGCTCTTCTACTGGGCGTTTCGCCGTATTCCGGCTGAAATCTTCGAGTCAGGGCGGCTCGATGGCGCCGGTGCCTTCGGCGGCTGGGCGCGGCTCGGCATGCCGCTCGTCGGCCCGACGGCCGTGACGGTCGCGGTGCTCTGTTTTGTGCATTACTGGAGCGATTTCATCAACCCGCTGCTCTATCTCAAGAGTGATCACAACTATACCCTTGCGGTTGGCTTACGTATGCTGCAACAGCTTGATCCAACCGGCTGGCCGTTGCTGATGGCGGCGGCGGTGGTGATGATCATGCCGGTGCTGGCGTTGTTTGTGCTGGTGCAAAAGGCATTTGTAGGGCGAATATAGTATTAATGAAACGACTCACTCTGCTCCTTCTGCTCGTCGCCGCGTGCTCGCCGCCGCCGACCCACACCGAGGTCAGCTTCATGGTCTTTGGTGATGCATCCGAACGCAGCGCCTACCAGCAGCTTGTCGATGCTTTCGCCGAGCGGCGACCCGATATTCGGGTACTGCTGCTGCATGTGCCGGGCCAGAGTGATTACCGCAAGCGGCTGGGGATCGATTTTGCCGCCGGCACCCCCGCCGACATTGTGCTCATTAACTATCGCCGTTATGCCGGCTTTGCCGCACGTGGCGCACTCGAACCGCTCGGTCCATACCTGGCACGCAGCAGCATCGTACACGAAGCCGATTTTTACCCGCAGACCCTTGCACCGTTTCGCCGGGATGGCCAGCTCATGTGTATTCCACAGAACCTGTCGAGCCTGGTTGTCTACTATAACGAAGCGCTCTTCGATGCTGCCGGGGTGCCATACCCACAGCCGGGCTGGGCCTGGAACGACATGCTGCGCATGGCGCAGGCGCTGACGCGTGATACCAATGGCGATGGGCAGATCGATCAATACGGTATCGGCACCGAGGCGTCGCTGTTCCGTGTAGCACCCTTCATCTGGCAGAATGGCGGTGAACTGGTCGACAATCCGGCTGCACCGACGCGCCTGGCACTCGATACCCCGGCGGCGCGTGCAGCGCTGCTGTGGTTCGTCGAACTCCAGACCCGCCACCATGTCGCGCCTGATGCCGCCGCCGAGGCCGCCGAATCAAGCGAGAGCCGGTTCCTCAACGGCCGCCTCGCCATGTTCCTCAACAGCCGGCGCGGTGTGCCGACCTACCGCACGATCACCGGGTTTGGCTGGAATGTTGCACCGCTGCCGGTTGGGCACCAGGCAGCGGGGATACTGCATGCCGATGCTTACTGCATGCCGGCGGTGAGCCGCGTGAAGGATGCCGCCTGGGCGTTCATCGAGTTTGCCAACTCCGCCGAAGGGCAAGCGATCGTCGCTCGCTCGGGGCGCACCGTGCCGTCGCTGCGCAGTGTTGCCGAGTCGGCGGCATTTCTTGATCCGGCGGCGCGCCCGGCTGCCGGCCACGTCTTCCTCGACGGTATTGCTGAATTGCGCGCCGTACCGGTGCTGCCACAGTGGGTCGATATTGAAGAGATTGCCGGTGCCGAGATCGAACGCGCCTTCTATGGGCAGGCGGCTATTGATGAAGCGATTCGCACGGCGATCGAACGAACAACACCCTATTTTGCCGAGTGATCGAGCCCGGCCGACAGCCTATTGCTGCGTACGCCGTTGGCGCATGATAAGTAGCACCACCATCGGCAGGTAGCACGAGATTGTCACCACATACGCCTCAGGCGGGCGCAGATCGGCCGGCACGAAGAACACCACCCAGCTTGCCAGCACCGTCGCGAGCAGCTCTATCCGGGTCTTGGGGATCAGATAGAGTGTAAGCGCATCATACAGCGCACGTTGCGGCATGATTGCGGCAAGCAACAAGAGGAGTGCATCACGCTGACGATACCAGCGCAAAACGATCAGTACCGGCAGCCCGGTAAGTGTCAGGATCGGAATAAATCGTTCGTACTCACCAATCTGCGACAGCCAGCGAACCGGCCATGTTGGCATCAGAATCAGGCTCGCGACTCCAGCAATTGTGGTGATAATCACCCCGGTACGACTGAGATAGGTGATCCCAACCGGTAAAGCTACCTGTGGCTTGACAAGTACCAGCATCATTAGGATGGGAAAGAAGGCGGCGGCTGCGATGAGCGGCGACCACTGGACAACAAGCAGCGACAGCAGGTATGGTGAGGAGAGAAATATCAGCAGCCGGCGATAGTTCTCGCGGGTCAGACCATAGGCCAGGATCGCCGATGACCCGCCAAAAAAGATCGCTGCGGCAAGCTCAGCCGGCATGCCAATAAAGAAGATGCCGATAAATACCGCCGGAAGAGGGTATGGAATCGACATCGCGCTTGGCGGATAATCATAGGGATCCCGCCCGGCCAGCAGATCAGCGGCCGCACGGATAGCCCATGAGAGATCCCCCGCGCCACCGCCGCTTTCGTTTCCAATGCGAAACTGCCAGCATAACAAACCACCAATAATACCGACCGCCAGCGCTGCCAGGAACCGACCCAGGCGCCCTGGTGCCCGTGTATCGCCGGCGGTCGTCGCTGGATCTGAGCTTGGCATTGCTGTGCGCTGATCTGCCATGATGCCCCCACATATGATCACACCAGATAACTATACCATGTATCTGTTGTATCAAGAGTTCGGATGCATGCCTGTGTGTCACCTTACCAGTTACCCACGCCCCAGGCGTAACTGTTCGCCGCAGTAGGCATACAGTGCATCGAACACCACCAGGCCCGCGACACGCAGCGCTTCGTCGTCGGGCTGTACCAGGCGTAACCCCTCGGTGATTGCCTTCAGGCCGGCTCCTTCCGGGCGAGCATACGGGCTCTGGCGGATATCGGCGGTATTGACGATCTGGCCGAGCATGCTGAGTGCCGGCTCAGCCGCGAGATCATAGCGTTCCAGCAATACT
>CALLZL010000630.1 GCA_937859575.1 uncultured Chloroflexota bacterium | reverse complement strand
TGCTGGCCGAAGATTGGGATCGCGCCTTCGACTACCATGTGCGGGCCGGCGAACAGGCGCAGCAGCGTTTTGCCAATCGTGAAGCGATCACTTTCTTCGAACGGGCGCTCGAAATCGCGCCACGCCTGCCGTCCATGATGCCGCAACCTGTGCTGCGCCGCTCGGCCGACACCGCACAGATTGCCGACCTGCACGAACGGCTTGGCGATGTGTTGACGCTGATCGGCGAGTATGATGCAGCATTGCAGCACTATCAGGCGGCACTCGTGTTGCATGCCGCACCAGATGTGCCGGTTGATCGTGTGCGATTGCACCATCTGATTGCCCGTGTCTACGAGAAGCGTTCTGAGTTCGATACCGCCTTTGAGTGGGTCGAACGTGGGTTACAGATCGATACCGGGCAGCAGAATGCCGAGCAGGTGCGCTGCCTGTTGCTGGGTGCCGGGATTCATCAGCGTCAGGGTCGCTACCAGCAGGCGCTTGAATGGGGCGAACGTGCCCAGCGGGTCGCCGCCGATCTCGGCAGTGTGCGCGATCAGGCCCATGCGCTGAAGCTGCTTGGGGGTACCTACTTTAACCTGGGTGAGCTCAAACGCGCCCACGAACTAACCAGCCAGAGCCTGCCGCTCTATCGTACCGCTCAGGAACTGAGCGGCCTGGCCGATGCCTATAACGATGTCGGGATCTTCTGCCAGGAGCTTGGCCGGCTTACCGAGGCGAGTAATCACTTCAGTGCCGCCGCCGAGATCAAGCAGGCGATTGGCGATGTCTATGGCCAGGCGATGATTGCCAATAATCTTGGCAGCCTGCTGCTCATCCAGGGCCAGTTCGACGAAGCGATTCCTCAGTTCCGCCAGAGTCTGCTGATCTTCGAACGACTCGGCTCTTCATATGCCGCAGGTGTGTTGCATATGAACCTTGGCTCGGTCTATCTGCTGCGTGATGAACTCGATGCGGCCGAGGCGCAGTTACGCACCAGTGGTGATCTGTTTCAACAGGTCGGTGCCGAGGAGTTCTTACCCGAATTGCTACGCTATGTTGCCGATCTTGCCCTGCGGCGTGGCGAGTACGAAACGGCGCGCCGCACCTGCGAACGCTCGATCGAAACGGCGGCGCGGCTTGAGGCGCGTGCCGAAGAGGGGATCAGCCGGCGCACGCTCGGCCTGATCATGGCGCGTACCGGCGATCTTACCAGTGCCTGGAGCGAGTTTGAATTGAGCCTGGCATTGCTCCGCGATGCCGCGAGTTTGCACGAAGTGGCACGGACGCTGCTGGCGCTGGCTGAGATCGCCCCGGCCCTCGATCAGTATGAGATTGGCCGCGCCGCACTTGCCGAGGCGATGCCGGCGCTTGAAGCGATTGGCGCACAGCGCGATGTCTCCCATGGCTATGCTATTTCCCGCCTGTATCCAGCGGCATAACGAGGGTTGAATGTATCGCGTATTTCTGCTGCTTGCGCTCGTGCTGGCCGGCTGTAGCGATGGTTTTCGCATGCCTGTTGGCCCGGTCGAAACATCGCTGCCGGCGGCAACCGCACTGCCATCCGATCCGGCAGCACGCTTGATGATTGCCGTCGATCCACGTATCGAGCTGCTGACAACCGTTATGCTGCTGAGCGGGCGGCCGATCTGTGGCCGTGCCCTGAACAGCGAGACACCCTATGCGCGGCGTGTCGCCCAACACTTCGGCGCGTATGCCGATCACGAGGCTGTGCATCTGCTACGCACCATGCGTGATAACGACTTCAACTGCGATGCGCCGATCAGCGCCATGCTCTATCTTTCCGATCCGCCCGATCTGGTGCTTGGTAGGCCATTGAGTGATGCTGTCGCCCAACGGGCCGGCGGCGCAGCGCAGTTCGATATCCTGCTTGCCGCCCTGCGCGACTTTGCGCGGGTTACCCATTTCGCCGATTTTTTCGCCGCAGAATCCGGCACCTATGCCCGCATTGTGGCGGATGTGACCCGGCTCAGCAATGGCGAGCAGAATGTACGCCTGATCGAATCCTACTATGGGATGCGAGCCGGTAGCTATCGGATCATCCTGGCTCCGCTGCTGAGCCGCGAGGGGTTTGGCCCGCGCATCCCGCGCGGCGACGGTTCGAGTGATGTGTATGGTGTGGTTGGTGCGGCCGGGCTGCACGACGGCCTGCCGAGCTTCGGTGCAGCGGATGATTTTCAGTATCTGATCTGGCATGAGTTCAGTCATTCATTTGTGAATCCTCTGGCCGAAACCTACCGTGCTGATGTCGAACGCCTGGCATCACGCTACCCGCCGATCGCCGAACAGATGGAACGCCAGGCCTATCGCAACTGGGAAACAGCACTCAACGAGCATATTGTACGTGCGGTTACAGTGCGCCTGACGACACGTGAACTGGGTGCTGCCGCTGGTGCTGCGGCCGCGGCACGTGAGCGTGAACGGGGGTTTATCTATCTCGATCGGCTCACGGCCCAACTCGAACGGTACGAACAACAGCGCGAGCGTTACTCCAGCCTGGCTGATTTCTACCCCGAGATCCTGGCGGCATTGATGGAGTAGCCTGCAACAGGCGGCCATACAACTGCATATGGTATGATCGTGCTCGGTCGCTGCTCAAGAATGAAAGGGAACCGTATGGCAACGCTGTTGGTGCGTGATCTCGCACCCGATCTGCTTCTGTTCAACGGCAAGATCACAACATTTGTGCCCGAATTGCCTCGGTGTAGTGCAATTGCATGCAAAGATGGCCGCGTGGTGGCCATCGGCGATGATGCCGCCCTGCGTGCAATGGCAAGCAGTAACACCGAGCAGATCGATCTCCAGGGGCGCACGGTCGTTCCTGGTTTCAACGATGCTCACAATCATATGCTGCAGGTCGGTATTAAGTTCTCGCGTCTTGAACTCGAGAACTGTACCTCGATCGCCGAAATGGTCGAGATGGTGCGCCGGCGAGCCGCCACTACGCCGCGCGGCGAATGGATCATCGGCGAGGGTTGGAATGAGTCGCTGTTTGCCGAAGGGCGGCTGCCGACGCGCCAGGATCTTGATCAGGCCACTACCCGCCATCCGGTGATGCTGCAACGGTTCTTCAACATGGATGTCGTCAATACGCTGGCGCTCGAACTCGGTGGCGTCAATGCCGCCACTCCTGATCCAAGCGGCGGAAAGATCGAACGTGATGCCACTGGTAACCCGACCGGGGTGCTGCGTGCGGCGGCCAAGCTCTTCTGCCGTAGCCTCATCCCCACCCCGAGCGAAGAAGAATGTATCGAAGCGATTGCCGCCGCCGGTGCCGCCTACCACAAGGTCGGCATCACCAGTGTGCTCGAACCGGGGCTCTACTCCTACGAGCTGCGGGCCTATGTACGAGCATATAACAGCGGCCGCCTGCCGCTACGTGTCAACCTCATGCCCTCATGGCACGGTTTCCGCGAGGAAGAGACCGAAGCTGAGCTTGATGATCGTGCCGCCAATCTGGGGGCGATTACTGGCCTTGGCAATCCGTGGCTCAGCCTGGGTGGCCTGAAGATGGCGGTTGACGGCGGAACAACCAGCCATACGGCCTGGATGTTCCAGCCCTTCCTCGGCGAAGATAAGGTTCACAATTACAACCGGCTTGATCCCGAGGATCTGCGGATCTACTTTACCCGTGGCCATGCGCTTGGCTGGGATATCGGCATTCATGCGATCGGCGATCGTGCCCACCATGAGTCGGCGCTCGCCTTTGCCGATGTGATCGATGCCTCGCCGCGTAAGGATCATCGTCATAACCTGATCCACGCCTACTTCGCCACCGAAGAGAGCCTGCAGATCATGGCCCGCCTGCAGATCGCCGCCGTCATCCAGCCGACATTCATCTATTTTGAAGGCGACGATCTGTTCCGCGATGTTGGAGCCGACCTGGCGCACCAGTATAAACCGATGCGCACCTATCTCGATCGCGGTATTCCGGTGATCGCGACCAGCGACATCCCCTCGACGGTGCACTATAACCCGTTTATCGGCCTCTATAGCCTGGTGACGCGCAAAACATACAAGGGCACACCAATCGCACCGCACGAGGCGGTGACGCGTGAAGAAGCACTGCGTGCCTATACTGTCGCCGGTGCATGGCTCACCCGCGAAGAGCAGATCAAGGGTCCGCTGGCACCCGGCTTTCTGGCCGACATGGCTGTGCTCGATCGCGATTATTTCACATGCCCGGCGGAAGAGATTAAAGAGATTCAGGTCGAGATGACGATCCTTGATGGTCGGGTCGTCTATCGCCGCTAGGTGCGATGGTGATACGGCAGCCCTGCCGTATCACCTCCCGGCATGTTGGCATCACTGCCTAGAACATCGGTAGAGTATTTCCCTGGCGGGGGTTGCGGGGGCCGCAGGCCCCCGAGAATTCCTTTTTCTGGTGCGGTGCGGCGCAGCCGCACCGCACCAGAAAAGAATACTCTACCGGCGCGTCAGCGTCGTCACGCATTCGATATGGGCTGTCTGGGGAAAGAGATCAACCGGCACGACATGGTCGATCTGATAGCCGGCTTCGCTGAGGATCACTAGATCGCGTGCGAGTGTACCGGGATGGCATGCCACATACACAATGCGCTGTGGCGCCAGCTGGATGAGCGCCTGGAGTGCACGTGGATGACACCCGCGCCGTGGTGGGTCGAGCACGGCAGCATCGATGGTACCGCTTAGCGTGCCGAGCTGACTCTCGACCGAACCACTCAGAAACCGTACATTGTCGATCTGATTGGCGGCGGCGCTGCTCTGTGCATCCACTACCGCCGGGGCATACTCCTCGATACCGATCACCTCGGCAGCTTCACGGGCCAGCGGTAGGGCGAAGGTGCCGGCACCACAGTAGAGATCGAGCAGGCGCTCGGTTCCGTTGAGCGCCAAGCCACGACGCACCAGCGCGAGCAGCTGGGCGGCAGCTGCGAGATTCACCTGAAAGAAGGTGGTCGGGCTCAACAGCAACGACAGGCCGGCAAACTCTTCAACGATCTCCGTCTCGCCGATGGCTGCCTGGTGACGTAGCGTGCCGATGGCGACGCCGGCCAGCTGCGGTGTTCGTGCCCGCCAGCGCGCCGCTACCTGCCAGATCGCATCGGCCGGTGCCAGTAGTGTGCCGACGGTATAGCCATATGTTTCGCTGATGCGTATCAGCGCCTCGAATGGCGGCAGCGCCGCCGTTGGTTCGCGCAACACATCGCTCAGATTGGCAAGGGCTTCATTCAGCCCCGGCAGCAGCAGCGGATCGTGATCAAGCGCTACAACATCACGCCCACCAGCATTATGGTAGCCGATGCGATGATCCGCCACATGCAAGCGGGCACTGTTCCGATACCCCCACGGCGGCGAGGCCGGCAGTGTTGCCTCGACCTCATGCGCCATGGCAACGCCGAACTTCTGTAGCTGTTCGGCGATGATCTGCCGGCGGAAACGTAGCTGGGCCTGGTAATCGATATGCTGCCACGCCAGATGATCGGCACCGGCCAACCGGGGCGTCACCCGTTCGGGCGAAGCCTGGAGCACTTCGATGACATGGCCGCGTGCAAAGTTGGAACGCTGCTCGGTGAGTCGTAGCCGCACTGTTTCGCCCGGAATACCACCGGTCGCAAAGACGACTCGCTCTTCCCATCGCCCAACTGCATCACCACCCTGGGCGATTCCTCCCAGTTCGATCATGAACTCTTCCGGCCAATCCACAATAACCCCCTGATCCAATAATGCGGTTGCCGGTGTTGGTGCTCTGTGCGGCTCTCGGCAGGCGCGCTACCGCACAATGCGCCGCTTCCGCCCGGCTAATTGAATTCCCTGGTGCCGATATCGCTGCGGAAGGTTCGCCCGTCGAACTGAATCCGTTCGGCATTGATCAATGCCCGGCCACGGGCGCTGGTGAGTGTTGCAGCCTGCGTGACGACCGTTAGCGGCTGGCCACCGGTGGTGTGCAGAATGGCGCCGCTACCGCTGCCGATTCCAAGGATACCGCCGAGCATCGAACCGAGTGCGCCACCGCGATGATAGCGCGGTGTATAGGGTAGGATCGCAGCCGGGTTTGCGGTAGTGTTATGGAACACCAGCACTCCTTCATCGATCTCGGTCAGGCCATTGATCGTTCCACCATAGGGGAAGAAGCTCGGGTAGCCGCGTGCCATCAGGCCAATCGCGACACTCGGCGTCGCCGCCCAGGCAGGTGCCGGCATTTCGAAGAGCCGGCGGGTGATCATGGCTTCGATCCAGGGCAGTAGATCATCTTCGAAACGCGGCAATACCGCCTCCGCCTCGCCCGGATGCATCGCACACCGGATGGCCGTCAGGCGTGGGCCGGCTTCAGTGATAATACAGTCGATACTTATGATCCCCCAGCATGGGATCGAGTCGGCCGCTAGGCCGGCGACCAGCGGCTGTATGAACTTCTCATCGAGGTAGCGGGTCAGTTGTTGTGCATACTGTGAGGTGCCGGTATGTGCACCGACCCCTGCCGCCTGCATGCCGCCATCCCCATCATCAACCCGGTCGTACAGTCGGGTCGCCAGCAATGGTACCGCATTGCTACCGTCGGTAAACGCTGAAAGCACGACTCGCGGGCCACTGAGCAGATCTTCGATCACCACGCCATTGCTGACCCCTTTGACCGGTTTGCTGCCGAATAGCCGGCGCAATCCATCGAGTGCCAGGTAACGGTCGCTAAAGATCTCTTCGCCGATTTCCGAATGATCGGCCTTGATCATAACCGGCAATGCACGTGCCGCCAGGTATTTCTCGGCCGTGTCAAGGTTGGTGAAGGTGCGCCCGCCGGCTGTCGGCAGGCGGTGGCGCAGCATGAACTCCTTGGCGGCACAGCGGCTCAGCTCCAGCTGTACCGCACGCTGTGATGCACCACAGACGCCAACCTGCAGCGAAAGCGCTTCTTCGACAAGCCCATGCTGCAGCGGCCGGCTGCTGGTAGGGATGATCAGGTCGAACTGCTCTTCAAAGGCCCACTGCGAGATGCCGGCCGTATTGGTTTCATCAAGATCCGCCGTGGCGACCAGCGGCGCAGTGCCGCCATTGCCGATCGCACATACCACTTCGGGCACGCGTGGGCTGTTGAGCAGTTTTGCGATGAATGCATGCGTTCGGCCATCCTGCCCCAACACCAGCACCCTCATGATGCCCTCGCTCTAGAAGCTGAACCTGAACAATGGCCGCGGATCAGCACCCATCCCTGGCCAGGGGATCGCAAGGAAGATCGCAACCAGCGCCAGCGTAAAGAAGATCGCTGCGTTACGATGCTTACCGATCGCCTCGGCGGCACGCCGCACTCGCGCCCCGCCCACATGCACCAGTGCCAGCGCGATGATCATCATCGTCATATGCTCGACAAGCCAGAAGCGGATGACCCCATCGCGCATTGCGGCACCGAAATCGGTCATTGCCCGTTGAACCGCCGGGCTGAGGAAGATATACAGCACCAGGCCCAGCACAAACTGAATGTTCATGCTCAGAATGAAGAACCGCACAAACCGACTATCAGCATCAACCCAGCCACGCTTGCCGGCTATACCGAGAAACGCTCGCACCACCACAATGACGCCAAGCACCACCACGGCCCAGCGCGTGAGCGAATGTAATGTCAGAAACACCGAGTACATATGTCTGTTCCCTTTCAACACAAGTGAAACGCCATTATAGGTTGCGCTGCAGGCAGCGTCAAGGCTATAATGCGCTCGCACAGGGCATGCAGCATTCCCCCGGCATAGATGGCTCTATGGTACCGCCCGTGCCGCATCTATAGTCTCCGATTGGCTGGTGCCCGCTGCCGCATAGTGCGATAGGAGCTGATCTCAATGCCGCTTGGAAGTTTTGGTGGTCGATCCATTCTGCTTGCGCCATCGATCCTCTCGGCCGATTTTGCCCGCCTTGGCGATCAGGTGCTCGCCGCACAGCATGCCGGCGCCGACTGGTTGCATATCGATGTCATGGATGGGATGTTCGTGCCGAATATCTCAATCGGCCCGCCGGTCGTCGCCGCACTGCGCGAGGTGGTCAATATTCCGCTCGACTGTCACCTCATGATCATGCAGCCCGAACGCTATATCGCCGAGTTTGTGGCGGCCGGCGCTGCCGGTATTACTGTCCATGTTGAAGCATGTACCCATCTGCATCGAACCATCGAGCAGATCAAAGAGCATGGTGTGCGCGCCGGTGTGGTGCTCAATCCGGCCACACCACTTGTGACTCTCGAAGAGGTGCTGCCGATGGTCGATCTGGTGCTGGTGATGAGTGTCAATCCGGGCTTCGGCGGCCAGCGCTATATTCCCAGCGCGACCCGGCGTATCGAGCGGCTGCGTCGCATGCTCGATGAGCAACGCCTCGATCATGTCCATCTGCAGGTTGATGGCGGCGTCAAGGCCGATAATATTGCCGAAATCGTGGCCGCCGGTGCCACCAATCTGGTTGTCGGTTCGGCGATCTTTAACCGCCGCCGCACCGTCGCCGAAGAGATCCACACCCTGCATTCCGCCCTTGGGGCGTAAGATCCCCCAGCAATGTATATGTACTGCCGACGCCATGCTGCCGGTGGTGCCAAGAGACCGCTATGTGGCCATTGTTCCGCCAGGCACGCTACCTGGGCCGCTACCGTCAGATTGCACAGGTGCTCGGCGCGCATGGCTTCGGTTTCCTGATCGACCAGATCGGGCTCGGGTCGTTCCTTTCGCTGCCGCGGCGCATCATTCGCCGCCCCGCCGAGGATCTGAGTGGGCCGGAACGCCTGCGGCGCGCACTCGTCGCCCTCGGGCCGACATTCGTCAAGCTTGGGCAGATCCTGAGCACCCGCCCCGATCTGTTGCCGCCGGCTTTTGTTGTCGAGCTGGGCAAACTTCAGGATACTGTGCCCCCATTTCCGGCAGCGGTGGCGATTGCGACTATCGAGGCCGAGTTGGGTCGCCCGATCGATACCATCTTCCGCGAATTTAGTCGCGAGCCGCTTGCCGCTGCATCGCTCGGCCAGGTACACGCCGCAGTGCTGCACGATGGGCAACAGGTAGCGGTGAAGGTTCAACGCCCCGATATCGAACAGATCGTTGCCGTCGATCTGGCGATCCTGACGGAGCTTGCCGCACTGGCACAGGAACGAACCGTTCTCGGGGAACAGTATGATCTGGTCGAACTGGCCTGGGAGTTCAGCACGACGCTGCGTGCCGAGATCGACTATCGCCGTGAAGCACGCAACGCCGAACGGTTTCGCCGCAACTTCGCCGGTATTTCCTCAACCCATATTCCGACGATCTACTGGGAATATACCAGTACCCGGGTGCTGACCAGCGAGCGGATCTTCGGGATCAAGATCAACGATATAGCCGGGCTCGATGCGGCCGGGCTCGATCGCAAGCGCCTGGCACGCCATAGCGTCGAACTCATCCTCAAGGAGGTCTTCACCGATGGTTTTTTTCATGGCGATCCGCATCCCGGTAACTTCTTCGCGCTGCCTGGCGAAGTGATCGCTGCGGTCGATTTTGGCCAGTCGGTGGCGCTTGATCGCCAGATGACCGACAATCTGCTGCTGTTTCTGGTGGCTATCAGCGATAATGATGCCGATGGTGCGCTGCGCTCGCTCCAGCGCCTTGGTATGCTCGAACCACGCGAGATCACATCGGTATTGCGGCGCGACATGCTGCGTTTTATTGATGCATTTGTCGATCGCCCGCTCGATGAGATGTCGGCACGTGAAACTGCCGAGGAGCTTCTGGCATTGGCGCGCCGCCATCGGTTGCGCATGCCGGCGCCCCTGGCATTACTGCTCAAGGCGGTGATTATGATGGAAGGCACCGGTGTGCTGATCGATCCGCAGCTCGATGTGTTTGCGATCGCCCGGCCATATGGTGCACGGGCACTTGCCGAACTTGCCGCACCCGCAGCCGTGGCCCGGCGAGCTCAGGTGCAACTGCGTGAACTCGGCGAGGTCGCCGGCCAGATCCCGCGCCAGCTAACCGAGACACTGCGGCAGCTCAACAATGGCGAACTCAGCGTGCAGCTCCATGATCGCGAGGCGCATCGTATCGCGGCTGCGCTTGCCGTTGCCGGCACCCGTGTCGCTCTTGGCCTGGTGGTGCTGGCAGCGGTCATTGGTTTGGGGCTGCTCGGGCTGGTGGTGGCACTTGGCGAATGGAGCACGGCTCAGGTGGTGGCGGTGGCGGTGATCGGCCTGGTGGTGCTGTTGAGCGCCGGAACAGCGCTGTTCTTCAGTATCATCCGGCGTGGCCCACGCCCTTGATATATCAGATCTCCGGCCGGCTCGGTCCACTGGTTCCTACCTTGCACGAATTCGGCGGCGCAGGCGCTGCATCCCGGCTGCGATCATTGCTGCAAGTGGCTCGGGTCCGGGTGGATCCTCAATGACTACCTGCGGCTGACCTGTGGCAACCAGCACGGCATTTGCTGCCGCCATACCGGTTGTGACGGCGCGCTCAAGGTAGAGCGATGGTGTCGGATGAGCTACCCAATCGCCACAGGCCAGTATCCCCGGCCATGGTGTCGCCACCGCCAGATGCTCGGTAGTAGCCCCTACCGCAAAACGGGTGTG
This sequence comes from uncultured Chloroflexota bacterium, assembly GCA_937859575.1. Lineage (GTDB taxonomy): Bacteria > Chloroflexota > Chloroflexia > Chloroflexales > Roseiflexaceae > CALLZL01. Next base: position 4,894 of record CALLZL010000630.1, on the reverse strand, counting down.
TGTCGCCGGGTTACGCTGCAGAATCGTATGCACCACATGGCCGGCAAGTTCGGGAAAGGCGCGTCGTGCATCAACCCGCGCCTGTGCCAAAAGTACCGCATCCGGCCGGTCAAGCACCTCGGCCGGCCCATAGATATGCATCTCAAGCGCGCTGCCGCCGGTCGTGCGCCATGCGGCATAGGCGTCTTGCAGGCGATCCAACCAGAAGAAGTTATCAACCAGGAGATCACCGCTGAAGATTCCCGAAGATGGCCCACGTTGCGGTTGGGTGGCAAACCAGATCCGGATGATCGCCGTCGGCACACCAGCCGGGAAACGTAACGCCCGCGCCGCTGCTGCTGTGGCGGGGGTTCCGCACAGGGGCTGGTCGGGCGCCGGAGCATCGGGCCGCCGCCCCAGATACCTTGGCCCACACGTCTGTACACTGTCGCCATGCTGGTAGTGTATCTGCCAGCCGTTGGGTAACTGTTCGAGCTGTATGACCCTCGCATCCTGCCGAATAGTGCCGCCATGGGCCGTGATTGCGGCAACCAGTGGCGTAACGATCCCTGTGCCGCCGGTTGTTTTCAGGTACGAGAAAGCCCACGCATCGCGTCGTAGCAGGGTGTAGAAGCGGAGAAAAGCTATAAAACCGGCCGCCGGTACCTGTTCGGGGTGCGCGCCAAGGCCACTTCGTGCCAGGCTGGCAAAGAATCGCTGCAACTGAGGCGACCAGCCGGTGGTGAAATCGGCCAGGGTTGTATCCTTGAGCGGATGTTGTTCGGCAATCGGATCGACAGCCATCGCGGCCAGCAGGGCACCAAAGATGCGGGGCAATGCCAGAAGATCCCTGAGCGTCAGCATCGCCAGGAAGCGTGGCCGGGCAAACAACTGCAGGTAGTGAAATGGTGCCGGCAGCACGCCACCGCGAATCGCGCTTCCGATCGCTGCTCGCCGCATCCGTGTTCCGTCACCCGCGATCCAGGCCTCTTCTTCCGAGCAGCGGAAGATCCCATGCACGCCAAGCCGGTCAAGCAGCGCCCGCAGATTGACGTAGGGGGCCCAAATTCCATGCCCCCCATGCTCGCCGGGGAAGTGCCATTCCTGCCCGCCATGGGCGAATCGTACCGCCGGGGTGTCGCATAACCGGCCACCGAGGTATGTAGGGGTTGCTTCGAGCAGCACCGGTCGTAACCCGCGCTCCGCGAGATGCACGGCAGCCGTGAGGCCAGCCACCCCGCCGCCAATGATTACCACCGTTTCGATATGGCACCTCCAATGCAGCCGGCGCGCACAAAAAAAACTGCCGGCATAACGCCGGCAGTATCATACACTATAGTGATGGTGCTGCAGCTTCGCCACAGCACCATCGCTGCCCATCCTACTTGATGTCGACGCTCGCGCCAGCCTCGACCAGTTTGGCCTTGGCGGCTTCGGCCTCTTCCTTGCCGACACCTTCCTTGATCGGCTTCGGTGCAGCCTCGACGAGATCCTTGGCTTCCTTCAAACCCAGGCTGGTGAGCTCGCGCACCGCCTTGATCACCTGGATCTTGTTGGCACCGGCTGCGGTGAGGATCACGTCGAACTCCGACTGCTCCTCGACGGCGGCCGGCGCTGCTGCTGCACCGTCACCGGCCGCGACTGCCGCAACAGCTGCGCCCATCATCACCGGGGCAGCTGCCGTCACGCCCCACTTCTCTTCCATCGTCTTCTTCAGCTCAACAAGCTCAAGAACGTTCAGCCCTTCGATGCTCTCGATGATTGCATCAACCTTTGCGCTCGCCATGATAGAAATACTCCTTATATGTTTGGTGTTTGGTGTAGCTCAGAGATGTGCTACGTCGATACAAAATAGTAGCCGCTGTTATTCGGCCGGCTGGAGTTGATCAATTCGTGCCTGCAAGGTATAGACGATATTCGAAATCGCCGCATTCAGCACGCCTACCACACCGCTGACCGGTGCCGAGATCCCACCCACCACCTCGGCCAGCACCTGCTGGCGCGTCGGTAACTTCGAAACCTGGTCAACGACATCCCCTTCAAGCAGGGTCTTGCCAATCAGGCCACCACGAACCACCAGTTTCTTCGGGCCGCGGTTGAAATCGTTCACCGCCTTGGCAACCTGGGCGATGTCATCATACGCAAAGGCCAGTGCCGTCGGCCCGGCCAGGAGCGGCTCAATAGCTTCATGCCCACTCTCTTTCGCTGCATTCAGCGTCAGAGTATTTTTAGCGACAATCAACTCGGCTCCGGCGTCGCGCAACTTCTTGCGCAGATCACTGATCTCGGCAACCGTCAGGCCGCGATAATCGGTTACCAGCGTCATCTGGGTGCGGTTGAGTTTTTCGGTCAGGTCGCCAACCTGATCGATCTTGCGTGATGTTGGCATCTGTTCCACCCCCTTCCAGAGTGTAATAAAAGAGGCTGCTGTGCGCAGACACAGCAGCCCATCAACGGAATAACCCGTTTACGAAGGTCTGCCTCGGCAGGCGGCCGGATCGGCCATTACGCAAGTGCACCTGCTGTCTGCGGCACGATATGAAATTATCAGCGCTCTGCGCCGTTGTTCTGGCAGCCTCCGTCGAGTAGCTGTTTAGGCAGCAACCTGCATAGTTTGTGCTGCCGATGGGTCAACCCGAATTCCGGGGCCCATGGTGCTGGTGAAGGTCACACTGCGAATATAGGCCCCTTTGGCAGCTGTCGGGCGTGCTGCTTTGACAGCTTCCATGAGTGCGGCAATATTCTCGAAGATCTGCTGTTCGCTGAAGCTAATCTTGCCGACAGCCACATGCAGCAGGCCGGTCTTGTCGTTGCGAAATTCAACACGGCCGCCACGCACTTCGCGGATCGTTCGCGGCAGTTCATCAGGCTGAACGATTGTCCCGCTCTTGGGGTTGGGCATCAGGCCACGTGGCCCAAGCTTTCGGCCGACGCGCCCGACCTTCCCCATCATATCGGGGGTTGCGATCGCAACATCGAAATCGAAGAAGTTCTCGCGATCGATCTGCGCGATCAGTTCATCGGCTCCGACGAAATCAGCCCCGGCGTCGCGGGCGGCCTGCGCCGCATCACCCTGAGCAAAGACCAGAACTCGTACCGTCTTGCCGGTGCCATGCGGCAGCGCCACGGTGGTACGGATCGTCTGATCGGCATGCCGTGGGTCGATCCCGAGCCGCAGGTGTACCTCGACAGTTGAGTCAAACTTGGTGATCGATGTTTCACGCACCAGTGCTACCGCCTCTTCGGGCGTATAGAGCCGATCGCCATCGATCTTTTTCTGTGCCTCAAGGAATTTCTTCCCGTGTTTACGCGCCATAGTATCATTCCTTCCGGTGGTCATAGCGGGCCGCGCCCTCCCACCTGCTATGCATCACTAATCCTGGATGGTGATGCCCATGCTCCGCGCCGTGCCGGCCAGCGTCTTCTCAGCCGCTTCAACCGAGAGCGCATTGAGATCGGTCATCTTCTGTTCGGCTAGTTTACGCAGCTGTTCGCGCGTAATCGAGCCGACCTTCGTACGGTTCGGGATACCCGAGCCGCGCTCGACACCTGCTGCCTTGCGCAGCAGATCTGCCGCGGGCGGCGTCTTCAGGGCAATCGTAAAGGAGCGATCCGAGAAGATCGTGATCTCGACCGGAATAACACTCCCGGCCTGTGGTGATGTCTTCTCGTTATACTCCTTGACGAAGGCCATGATGTTGATGCCGTAACCACCAAGCGCCGGGCCAACCGGCGGTGCTGCCGTGGCCTTCCCGGCGGGCAACTGTAGTTTGACGACACCGACCACTTTCTTCGCCACAGCGAACTCCTTAATACACTCAAAATCGCAGGCACGGCGCAGCGTCGCCTGCGACATCCATCTTCCCCGGCCAGCACGGCCCGAGAATTACCAGGCCGCGCGGCACACAACCCTACTCAACCAGCCGGGTGACTTGCAGGAAGTCGAGCTCAACCCGTGTTTCACGGCCAAAGAATGAAACCAGCACGCGTACACGGCCACGCTCGTGATCGATAGCATCAACAACACCCTCGAAATCGGTGAAGGGGCCATCGGTGATCTTGACCGCCTGGCCAACCTGGTAGCTGACCTTCACCTTTGGTGCTTCCTGTTCCATCTGCTTCAGAATCGCCTTGACTTCACTCTCTTCGAGTGGTGTCGGGCGATTCCCATGGCCGACGAAACTGGTGACACCCGGAGTGTTTCGCACAACATACCATGAATTGTCATTCATGTGCATCTGAACAAGCACATAGCCCGGAAAGACTTTCTTATGAACGGTACGCCGTTGCCCGTTCTTGATCTCTATTTCTTCTTCGGTCGGCACGATGACGCGAAAGATTTCATCCTGCATCTCCATCGTCTCAATACGATGCAGGAGATTCTGGCGTACTTTGTTTTCGTAACCCGAGTAGGTATGAATCACATACCAACGACGGTTCTCATCTTGCAGCTCGGGCTGTTGTTGGGTGTCATTTGGTTCCGACACAATTGCACCTGATATTTCTCTGACTATCCCGCTGTGACAATGGTTTGCAACTGCAATAACAGCCAGGTATAGATTGAGTCGGCAGAAAACAGCACCACACTGATCGCCGAAGAAAGCACAAGCACCACGATAGTCAGGCGAATGACCTCCTCACGGGTTGGCCAGACGACCTTGCGCATCTCGCCGCGCGATTCGCGCAACGGATTGACAATCGCGTTCTGAAATGTACGGACGATGGGGTTCTGTGAGTCTTTATCTTTTGCCAGCGTCATGGATGTGCCTCAATATCGGCAAGGTCTTCGCGGCATAACAACGGTATTGCCGCGAAGACCCCGCCCAGGGTGGCTCGTGCTGCCACGAGCCACAGGTATCTTACTGAAGTATCTTGGACACGACCCCGGCACCAACGGTGCGACCGCCTTCACGGA
>CALLZL010000629.1 GCA_937859575.1 uncultured Chloroflexota bacterium | reverse complement strand
TCGGCGTGGCGGGCGGGGCGATGCCCCTGTGGACCCCACAGACAATATGGGACAGGGGGTTCCGGTTGGCGGCATTGGCAGCCGCCTCGCTCTTTGCCTATGGCAAGGGAACCGAGGCATTGTTGTTGCGCACGCCGCTGCGCTTCGGCTGGCTTGATTGGGCCCGTGAAGCATTGACGGCGACTCTCGCCGCACAGATCCTGGCGTTGCCGCTGATTCTGTATCACTTCGGCAATCTGAGCCTGATCGCCCCACTGGCCAATGTGTTGATCCTGCCCATGGTGCCGTATGCCATGCTGTTTGGTGCGATTGCGCTTGTTGGTGGCCTGATCTGGTTGCCGCTCGGGCAGATGTTGGCATGGCCGGCCTATCTGTTTCTGGCATGGCTGACCGAAGGCGCACGGTTTTTTGCCGGTGTCCCGTGGGCTGCGGTGCTGGTGCCACCCTTCCCGCTCTGGGGTTTACTGGCCTATTATGCGCTGGTCGTCGGGGCATGGGGTATGATGCAGCGCGAGCCGGCACAGTGAATGTGGCTGTCTGCTTGGGAAGTGCATCATCGTGGTGAGATGGGCGGCCGCAAAGAGCTCTGCTCTGCTGCAAAAAAAACTGTGCGATCTGCCGTGCAACGCGGTAACCTGTGGTACACTCCACGGGTTATTGTAATGTCGCAGAATGGATCGAAACATGATCGCAGTCGAGCATCACTATGCCGAGATCAATGGCTCACGGATGCACTATGTGCGGGCCGGGCGTGGCGAAAGGCTGGTTCTGCTGCTGCATGGGTTTCCCGAGTTCTGGTGGTCGTGGCGGCATCAGATCGGCCCGCTGAGTGAGCAGTATACGGTGGTGGCACCGGATCTGCGCGGCTATAACGAGAGCGCCAAGCCGAACTGGGGCTACGAGCCGGATGTGCTGGTGCAGGATATTGTGAGCCTGATCGACACCGTAGGCTTCGAGCGCGCCGTAGTTGTGGGCCACGATTGGGGCGGTGCGTTGGCGTGGCTGCCGGCCATCGCCCGGCCATGGCGGGTCGAGCAGCTTGTGGTGTTGAATGCGCCGCATCCGGCGCTCTTTCCGCCACGTGATCGCATCAATCTGCGCCAGTTGTTGCGTTCGTGGTACATCTTCTGGTTTCTCATCCCGTGGCTCCCCGAGCAGATGTTGCGTGCCCAGAACTTCCACTCGCTCGATATCACCTTCAAGCCACTGATGAGGGATCCGGCGCGTTTCAGCGAAGATGATCTGGCGCAGTTCAAGCAAGCCATGGCGCGCCCGGGTGCCCTCACGGCCGCGCTCAACTACTATCGTGCGCTGGTGCTCGTCGGCCTGCGCGGCATGCTGCGCGGCACCGGTATGCGTGTGACGCTCCCAACCTTGCTGATCTGGGGCGAAGCGGATGCCTATCTCGGTACAGAATTACTCGACGGCACGGATCGGTTTGTTGACGACCTGCGTATTCATCGTATTGCGAACTGTTCGCACTGGGTGCAACAACAGCGCCCGGATCTCGTCAACCGGCTGTTGCTGGAGTTCCTCGCGGATGCGGCAACACCACTGGAGCATGATCGTGACGCAGGTCAATAGTGTTTTTTCAATGTTCGCCCACCAGCAGTTTATGAACCTGACAACCTTTCGTAAGAATGGCCACCCTATGCCGACACCCGTCTGGTTTGCACAGGAAGGGGATCGACTGGTTGTCATGACAACCGCCAATGCCGGGAAGATCAAACGGATCCGTGCTCATTCCCGGGTCGAGATCGGGCCATGTGATCGCCGTGGTATGCCGCTTGGCCCATCGGTACCGGCAACTGCCCGGATCCTCTCGGCGGCGGAAGGGGTGCATGCCGATCGGTTGTTGTCGCGGAAGTACGGCCTGATGAAGTGGATGTTCGACGCTTTCGGCAAGCTGCGTGGGATGCCATCCCGGGCATATATTGAGATCGTGCCGGGGGATGGGGTGCCGTAGGATGTGTATGAGGAAGAGGATATGATCGATATTTCGATAATGATTGAGGGCCAGCAGGCGGTGAACTGGCAGAACTGGAAGCGCCTGGCGCACGAAGTTGAAGCGCTCGGCTATGCCGGTCTGTTCCGCTCGGATCATTTTACTGATCCGAACCCACCCAACCGGGATTCACTCGAACTGGTGGTGTCGCTGGCCTACCTGGCCGATCGCACCAAGCGCATCCACTTTGGCCCGTGTGTAGCACCGGTCTCGTTCCGCGAGCCGGTTATGTTTGTGCGTCAGGCGATGCAGCTCGATGATCTGAGTGGCGGGCGCATGATCCTCGGCCTGGGGGCCGGCTGGCAGGAACGTGAACACCACATGTTCGGCTACCCGCTTGGCGATGTGAAGACCCGTATGGCACGCTTCGAAGAATCGCTCGAAGTTGCTTGGCGTCTGTTGCATACCGATGGGCCGGCGAGTTTCGAGGGGCAGTTCTTCCAGATCCGCGAGGCGGAGCTCTTGCCACGGCCACAACACGCCGGCCGGCCGCCGATCATGATCGGCGGCAATGGCATGAAGCGTACGTTGCCGCTGACGGCCCGCTTTGCTGATATCTGGAATGGGGTGTTTCTTTCACCGACGCAGTTTGCCGAACGCACGCAGGAACTCGATCGGCTGCTGTCGGCAGCCGGTCGCAAGGCCGAAGATGTGCGCCGCACACTGATGACAGGTATCTTCTTTGGCACAAACGAGGCCGATCTGGCGCGCAGGCTGGCATGGCGCAATGGCGCGGCTGGGAGTGTCGCCGAACAGGTGGCGGCGCTGCGTGCCGACGGCCGTACGATTGTCGGCACTCCCGAGGCATGTGCCGAGCAGATCCGCGCCTATGCGGCCGTCGGGGTGCAAGAGATCTTCCTGCAGTGGCTCGATCTTGATGATCTCAGTGGCCTTGAGCAGATCGCCGGCCAGGTGTTCCCGCTGCTGGCAGCCTGAGATCCGGCTAATACTGCTGGTTGAGTTGTGTACCAGCATGGCAGTTCGCAGTTGCCATGCTGGTTGTTACAGTAGTTGCTCGATTCGTTCGAGCACATACTCGGCATTGATCGGCGCATCTGCCAGCATCGCCCGCGTGGTTGCGCCTGTCAGTACCAATGCGGTCGCCATCCCCGCCTCACGCCCCATGGCAATATCGGTTTCGAGTCGGTCGCCGACCATGATGCAGCGTGCGGGTGGTAGATCGATGTGCCGCGCCACCGCCCGTGCCATGATCGGTGACGGTTTGCCGACAACCACTTCGACCGCGACGCCGGTGCAGGCACTGATGGCGGCGATCATGGCGGCCGCATCCGGCTCGCCGCCGCCGGGAACCGGGCAGTAGCGATCGGCATTGGTGGCGATGAACCGTGCGCCGGCGCGGATCGCATCAAAGGCAAACTGCAGCTTGGCATAGGTGAATGTGCGGTCGAATGAGGCGACCACCACATCGGTTGCTGCCGGATCGGTTGCAATCATAAAACCGGCTGCAGTGAGTTCGTCGATCAGCGGTTGCTCGCCAACCACATAGACCCGGCATCCCGGCAATGCATCCTGCAACCAGTCGACCAGAACCTGTGATGAGTTGATAACATCAGCGGCGTCGGTAGGAATACCGAGTCGGCTCAGGCGCAGCGCATAGTGTGTAGTGGTATGGGTTGGGTTATTTGAAAGAAACACCACCCGCCGCCCGCTGGCCCGTAACTGCGTGATCGTTGTCGCCGCCCCCGGCAGCAGCTCATCCCCCAGATAGATCGTACCGTCGAGATCAAAAATATAGCCGTCGAATAGTGGAATGTGCATTGTTCCCTGCCTCATTCAGTGCTTGCCAGTACTGCTTTAATGCGCCGTACCCCCGACCCGACCCCTTCTTCGCGCATGATCCGCAATCGCCCGAGCTCGCCGGTATGTGCCACATGCGGCCCACCGCAGACCTCCAGGCTGACCGTGCCGATCCGGTAGACCTGTACTCGTTCGCCATAGCGCTCTTCAAAGACCCCGATCGCCCCGGCGGCATGTGCTTCGGCAATCGTCATTTCGTGCCATTCGACCGGCAGATCGGCGTTGATCTGCTGATTAACAAAAGTTTCGACGGCAGCCAGTTGCGCGGCATTCAGGCGTTCGGGATGACTGAAATCGAAGCGCAGCCGCTCGGCAGTGATGTTGCTGCCACGTTGCACGACATGCGGCCCCAGTACGTGCCGGAGCGCTGCCTGTAGCAGATGGGTGGCGGTATGCAACCGGGTGGTGTGCGGGTTGCGTTCGGCCAGACCGCCGGCAAACCGGCCGGCCGCACCGGCCCGCGAGCGTTCCTGATGAGCCGCATAGGCGCGATGGAAACCGGCTGTGTCGATCATCAGCCCGGCCTGGCGCGCCAATTCGGCAGTCAGTTCCAGCGGAAAGCCGTAGGTGTCGTAGAGCCGGAAGATCAGATCTCCCGCAAGTTCCTGCTCGCCGGCCGTGTGGGCCACCGCCGCCGATTCGGCAAATAACCGCTCGCCACGCGCCAGCGTGCGGGCATAGCGTCGCCCTTCCTCCTCGAAGGCGACGACGATCTGATCGTGGTGTTCATCGATCAATGGGTAGGCTGTGTCGAACCCGGCGGCTACCGCTGCAACCAGCCGACCGAGGAACGGTTCGCTGATGCCGAGTTGCCTTCCATAGCGCACCGCTCGTCGGATGAGCCGCCGCAAGACATACGGCTGATCGGCGTTGCCGGGGCGTACCCCTTCGGCCAGCAGCAATGTCGCAGCACGCACATGGTCGGCGATCACACGCTCGGCATAACTGTCGGGTTGTTGTGCCATGGCGCGAATGCCGGCCAGGATCGGCAGAAAGAGATCGGTATCGAATACCGAAGCGGCACCAGTAAGCACCATCAGGTTGCGTTCGAGGCCAACCCCCACGTCGATTGCAGGCTGTGCCAATGGCTGGATCGTTCCATCCGGCTGCTGATCATAGATCATAAACACATTATTGGCGATCTCGACAAAGCGGCCGGGCGCGTTCGCCGGGGTCTCGGCCGCATCACCGCCCGGTTGGCGGTCGAAGAAGACCTCGCTGTCGGGGCCACATGGGCCCTGGTTGCCGACCGGCCCCCACCAGTTGTCGCTACGCGGCAGGAAGTGGATGCGTTGGCTGGGAATACCGAGGGCGCGCCAGCATGCCGCTGCTTCCTCATCACGTGGGGCATGCGTATCACCGGCGAAACAGGTCACATGCAGCCGTGCCGGGTCGTAGCCGAAGATCTCGGTCAGTAGGGTATAGTTGAATATGATAGCCTCGGCCTTGCCATAGTCGCCAAGTGACCAATTGCCCAGCATCTCAAAACAGGTAAGATGCGTATCATCACCTACCTCGTCGATATCGCCGGTGCGCAGGCAGGGCTGTACATTGGCCAGGCGCTTACCGGCCGGGTGTGGTTCACCGAGCAGGTACGGCACCAGTGGGTGCATGCCTGCGGTCGTGAAGAGCACACTCGGGTCGTTTTCGGGCACCAGTGGTGCGGCGGCGATCACGGCATGCCCCTGCTGATGGAAGAATGCGAGATAGCGCTGCCGAAGCTGTGAAGCATGCATACACGCCCCCTTTCGTAGAGCAAAAAAAAGCCCCTGAGCATATGCTCAAGGGCGAAATAATCGCGGTACCACCTTGGTTAGGGCAACATGACCCCATCTCTGTCGCTTCGGCCCACAGTGTGGGCGAAAGCGCGCCCCGATCACGGAGGGCAATACCGGCCGGCCTTGGCAGGTGCAGCGGCACCCGCAACGGCGGCAACTCGGGTGGGGCTGCGGGGCGTGCCTACCGGCCGGGCTCACACCATCCCCGGCTCGCTGGTATCCGGCACAACGCCGCTCGTCACCGTCACTGTCATTTTTATTTGATTATGAGCATTATACCACACCCGGGCCTGTAGTCATGCTGTGCGTCGCGCAGCATCGCTTCGCGGAGTGGGGCAGCGCCGCCGGGCGCGTCCCTTCCCCCGGAGCGATCCTTCACCGCACAGCGGCTCAGGATGACGGTTCAGCTCCCTCGATCCGCTACTTCGTGCTAGACCGATGCAGTTCCTGATCCAACCTGGCAGCCATAGAGTGCTTCGACAGCGCCCAGGTGGCGGCTGGCATGCACCATGTGCGCAAGGATGGCATCACCAACCCGGCTGCCTTGCTGCCAGATCCCGGCCGTCAATGGTTGTGGCGCTTCATCTGCGACGAACTGCTCGTCGTCGATTGTGCGTACTGCCTGCTCGGCCGCATCGAATGCCTGCCGCGCATACTCCAGCAGGGTAGCGTGTGCTGGAAATGGCAATGACCGGGCCAGTTCATCGGGCATGTGCATGCCGGGGGCATCGAAGCCGAGTGAATCGCCGGGAAACCGCCACGCAACCGCCAGTTCCTGTGCCTGCCAGATCTGTGCGCGGTTCCCAAGCAGCCGCCCTAGTTCGACGGTCATGCCTGGAATGGCGGCCTGCAGATGATCGGCCCAGCGGGCGGTGTGCCAGAGATGAAAGGCGATCGTGTGGCTGTCGGGTGTCGGGCACCAGCTGATCTGCTCATCGTTCATCCGCTCGGCGAGGGCGAGCATGCGGCGGTGGGTGGCACAATAGGCATCAATAATTGCCATAGCAGGTGATACAGACATCGTCGTTCCTTTCGGCCGGGTTCACCGGCGGATCTGTCAACACCGGGTATCTGCAGTATAATCGCTCCTGGCAATCGTGATTCGTGCGTGTGTTCAGCGCGTATCCGGAAGGCTCATGAATGCGCCTACCTGATTATATAACCGCACATTGGCCACTTACCAATGTGCGCTGTGGTCAGACATTTCAATCCTATCCTACCCGACGTGTGGTACAGATCACAGCCGATCAAGGATCGTTTGTGGCCAAAATCGATGACGACCCGCTTCCGTTCGAGTGTATCAGGCAGAACCTGGCCGTCTTTGATTTCCTTGCCTCGCGCGCCTTTCCGTATATTCCAACCCTGCTGAAGACCAGCGATGGGCGGGCGTTTGTGTATGCACCCCGCCAGAGTGTGATTGTGCTGGAGTATCTTGCAGGTGAGCGACCGGCTGCAACGCCAGCCACATGGGCGGAATATGGTGTAATTGCTCGTACACTCAATGCGTATCAAGCATACCCGCATCCATATGCGGTTGCCACCGAAGGAGCAATCGCCGAGTTAACCGAGCAGGCAAAGCACCATGTGTATGCCGATCGCTTTCAGACCTTTGTTTCGTGGCTGACACCGCTGCTGCATGCGCCGAACCATGGACTCATCCATGGGGAAATGAATCTGGCAAATGCCGCATACCGTGGCGATGGGACGCTGGTGCTGCTCGACTGGGACGACGCCGGGATGGGGCCTACCGTTCTGGAAGCCGGCTACCCACTTATCATCGTGTTTCTGACTGAGGATCTGCAACCGCAGCCCGATCTGGCTCGTGCATTCTATCAGAGCTACTATGCCGGATCTGCACCAAACGATGATGAGAAGGATCTCGTCTTTCGTGCGGCGCTTCTCCATGCATTGCGGTATATGCCGTTTGCCAATCAGCAGCAACGCTGGGAACGTATCTGCTATGCAGTCGCCCACAAAGAGCAATTGCTTGCGTGGCTGCCCTGAGCGTAACGGCGTGTGCTGGGCGCTAGCCGGGCGGTGCCACGCTATAGATATGGGGTCGATAGATCGATAGGAGACGTACAACATGGCTGCTGAGCAAGCGCAGACACACACAATCGAACGGTTTGGTGTCCAGCTGTTTACCCTGGCACCAATGCTTGCCGATGATCCCGAGGCAACCCTCAAGCTGGTGGCCGACTCGGGCTACAAGGAGGTTGAGTTCTTTGGCCCATATGATTTCAGCCCGCCCGAGGCGATCGCGGCATGGGCACCACTTGCGGCCCACATGGGGATCAATCGCAACGCCTATTTCGGCATGACCCCCCACGAAATCAAAGCACGCCTCGATCACTACGGCCTGAGCTCGCCGTCGGCACATGCCGATCTGCTCACGGTGCGTGCGCGGTTGGCCGAGCTTGCCGAAGCGGCCCGGATCATCGGCCAGCGCTATATCGTGATTCCATCGGCGCGTAGCGAAACCCTCGATACGCTCGACGACTACCGGCGGCTGGCGGCTGAGTTGAACGAGATCGGTGCGCGTGCCGATGCCCTCGGCGTGCGTTTCGGGTATCACAACCATGGCTACGAGAATGCACCGATCGACGGGCGCATTCCCTACGAAGTGCTGCTCGAAGAGACTGATCCGGCGTTGGTGACGATGGAGCTCGATCTGTTCTGGATGATTGCCGGCGGCGGTGATCCACTTGCGCTGCTCGACACGTATCCGGGCCGCTTTGCACTGCTGCACATCAAGGATATGAGCCGAATCGTACGCTTTGCCGGGCGTGGTCAGACACCCCAGGAATGGATGGAGCTCTTCCCCGAGATGCGCGATGCCGGTGATGGCGTGCTTGATCTGCAGACGATCCTGGCGCGTGCTCAACAGGCCGGCGTGCAGCACTTCCTGCTCGAACGCGATCTGGCTGCTGAGCCACTGCGCACCTTGCAGACGAGCTTCAAGGCATTAGCGCACCAGAACACCTGAAGAGGCATTTTGCTCTCATCTCTTGCGCACTATAACGAAGTGCAAAACGATGGATCGCTGCGAGCGCGGGTGGCTCGCCCGCATGCGCACACGATCGTGCTCCCGGCATGCGCACAGATCAATACTGCTGCACTTCGCTATAGGCTGCAATGCAGCAACAGCCGTACGCGCAAGCGATCAGGCAGGCGGCACGCTTCAGGAGATCGGATAGCCGCGGCCGGTCATGAAGAGCAGGTACCACTCCTCGCGGCTGAGCTCGACATGATTCGCCGCCATACAAGCAGCGATCCGTTCGTGGTTGGTGGTACCGACGATGACCTGCATGCGTGCCGGGTGGCGCAGGATCCAGGCCAGGGCGATTGCCTCGGCTGAGACCCCCTTCTCAGCGGCCAGTTGCGCCACCAGCCCGGCCGTCTGGCGGGTGCGTTCATCGGCATCGTCGGGCAGGCGGCCGGTGATGGCCCCTTTGGCAAGCGGGCTCCATGCCTGGATCGTGATCCGGTGTCGCCGGCAGTATTCGAGGGTTCCATCGCCGCGCACTGCGTGTGGTGGATGGTTCTGATTGGTGATGATACCGGCATTGATCAGGTGGCTGTGCAGCAGGCTAAGCTGCAGCTGATTCGCAACCAGCGGCTTGCCGAGGTAAGCCTGCAGCAGGTCGATCTGCGCCGCATTGTGATTGCTGACGCCAAAGTGGCGAACCATCCCACGGGCTTCGAGGCGCGAAAATGCTTCGGCAACCTCTTCCGGCTCAACCAGTGCATCGGGCCGGTGCAGCAGCAGAATATCGAGATATGCCGTCTTCAGGCGGCGCAGGCTCCCTTCCACCGCGTGCACAATATAGTCGCGGCTGAAGTCGTAGCGCTTGGGTGCACGTGCATCCGGCTCACCGGCCTGGCGGATGCCGCACTTCGACTGCAGGATGATCCGATCACGCAGCCCGGGTGATTCCTGCCAGATCGCCGCAAAGGTCTCTTCACTGCGCCCGGCCTGATACACATCGGCGTGGTCGAAGAAATTGATTCCATGTTCAAGGGCAGTATGGATCGTTGCAAGTGCCGCACGCGGCTCTTGCTGCAGCGTCATACAGCCAAGCACGACACGTGATGCCTGGAGGTCGGTGGTTCCGATCTGCTGATGCATTGTTGTTCCTTTCACTGACGCGGATCTGACTCTTCGTTGCCGGGGGCACTTGTCAAAGGCTTTCACTGCGTGCCAACCGGTGATACCCTTCGACAGGCGCATCCCTGTTCGAGCGTCTCTGCCGGATACCCATGCTATACTCCTGGGTATCACACAGTATACCGGGAAGAGTGCCGTTGGTTGTATCCCGAAGGAGTTAGAGCATGAGCGATCTGGCATTGCCGACGCAGCGTGCCGCATGGCACGCACTTGCCGCGCACCACCGCCGTATTGGCGATACCTCGTTGCGCACGCTGTTCCGCGATGATGTGGGGCGTGGCGAACGCATGACCCTCGAAGCCGCCGGGCTGTTTCTTGATTACTCGAAGAACCGCATAACCGATGAGACGATCGAGCTCCTCACGGCATTGGCCGAGGCCAGCAACCTGCGCGATCGGATCGATGCGATGTTCCGCGGTGATCCAATCAATTCGACCGAGAACCGCTCGGTGTTGCATGTCGCCCTGCGCGCACCACGCGGCAGTACCATTCATGTTGATGGAATCAACGTGGTTGACGATGTGTATGCCGTGCTCGACCATATGGCCGATTTTGCCGAACGTGTGCGGAGCGGGGCCTGGCATGGGTACACCGGCCGCCGCATTCGCAATGTCGTCAATATCGGGATCGGCGGCTCGGATCTTGGCCCGGTTATGGCCTATGAAGCCTTGCGCCACTATAGCGATCGCTCGCTCACGTTTCGGTTCGTATCGAATATCGATGGCACTGATTTCGCAGAAGCAACCCACGACCTTGATCCGGCCGAAACCCTCTTTATCGTTGCCTCAAAAACCTTTACCACACTGGAGACAATGACCAATGCACGAACGGCGCGTGCCTGGGCATTGCAGACCCTTGGTGATGAAGCTGCGATTGCACGCCACTTTGTGGCGGTATCGACCAATGCTGCCGAAGTGGCAAAGTTCGGCATCGATACAAACAACATGTTCGGCTTCTGGGATTGGGTCGGCGGGCGCTATTCGATGGATTCAGCGATCGGCCTTTCGACCATGCTCGCCATCGGCTCCGCGCAGTTCCACGAACTGCTTGCCGGCTTCCACGAGATGGACGTACATTATCGCAGTGCGCCGTTTACACGCAACATGCCGGCGCTGCTCGGCCTGCTGACGATCTGGTATACCAATTTCTTTCATGCCGAAACGATTGCCGTGCTGCCGTATGATCAGTATCTCAAGCGCTTCCCGGCCTACCTGCAGCAACTGACCATGGAGAGTAACGGGAAGTCGGTGACTCTGGGTGGCACGCCGGTTGATTATGCTACCGGCCCGATCTACTGGGGCGAGCCGGGCACCAATGGGCAGCATTCATTCTATCAGTTGATCCACCAAGGAACCAGGCTGATCCCGTGTGATTTCATCGGTTTCTGCCGCACGCTCAATGCGCTGACACCGCACCATGATCTGCTGATGGCTAACCTGCTGGCCCAATCCGAGGCGCTGGCCTTCGGCAAAACCGCCGACGAGGTGCGGGCCGAGGGTGTTGCCGAGGCACTTGTGCCGCACCGCACCTTCGCCGGGAACCGGCCGTCGAATACGATCCTCGCCGAGCAACTGACGCCACGGATTCTGGGGGCGCTGGTGGCACTGTACGAACATAGTGTCTTTACGCAGGGCGTGATCTGGAATATCAACCCGTTCGATCAGTGGGGTGTTGAGCTTGGCAAAGCACTGGCGAATCGCATCATTCCCGAACTGACCAACAGCGACGAACCAGCCCTGGCGCACGATAGTTCGACGAATGCGCTGATCCGGCGCTATCGCCGTGTGCGTGGTTGATGTGCCGGCAGCGGGCTGGCGGGGCACGTGATTGTGCGCTGCTTGCCCAGTGCAGCATGCGATTGGATCTGTGGTTCTGCCGGTAAGCCACGATTGTTTGTTGCTACCGTAGCACATTTGCATCCGCCACCCACTGCAGGGTGGTAAGTTCGAATTCGATCTCGCTGCGGCGCGTAGGGTCGGTTTCGTTTGCAAGTTGGGCCTGCAGGGTTGCGATCCGGGTGCGGGTGGCACGCGCCTCGGCGGCACTGATCGCCGGGCGCAACCCGCCACCGCCGAATATGCGGGCTTCTTCCGGGTTGGCGCGCTGTTCGCGTGGTATGTTGAGCACGGCACTGAGGATCGAGGTGTCGCGAGTACCGCGCTCTGGGTCGGCACTGCCATCTTCGCGTAGCAACGGCAGGATGGCACCACTCATGTTGGTACGCAGCGAGGTGCGCTTGCTTGCCCACCCTTTGACGCCGATCAGGTTGGCTTCACGGAGATCGGTGTCGATCAGCCGTGCCTCGTGCAGGTTGGCACCTTTGAGATTGACCTGCTGCAGGTTGGCACCGGTCAGATCGGCACCTTGCAGGCTGGCTCCTTGCAGATCGGCCTTCGTCAATATCGCATTGCGGAAGTTGGTGTTGGTGAAGTTAACACCGGCAGCGTGCATGCTGCCATGCTTGCCGCTGGGGTACGGCAACGCCGAGCCGTAATCGAGCAGTGATTGGTTGCTGAAATCGGCACCGGGTGCGAGGAAGCGGCCATTGGCGAGCGCCGGCTGACCAAGGTTGCGGCTCGCAAGGCCGATAGCATGGCTGCCCTTGGTGAGGCGCTGTTCGAAGGATGTCGGCTGCTTCTGCGCCTTCTGCTGGCGCTGCTGTTCGGCTGCAGCGGCTTGCTGGCGTGCCTGATCCTGCCGTGCCCTGACGGCACTCGCCCCCTGTTGTTCGGTCTTGCGCATCTGTTTTGCCATGGTCGCATCGGCGGCTTTCGCCTGGCGCTCAGCATCGCGCACCCGCCGCTCCTGAGCCTGTATCTGCTGCCGCATGTTGCTCGACTGGATCTTCGGTGCTGCTGCGGCATGCAGCGGATTGACATACGAAAAGCGGCCCTGTTCGGCGATCTGCTGTTCGGGGGATCTGGCACTGGTGGTATTGGCGCGCAAATCGGCAAGCCGGGCACGCTCGGCAGCCAGGGTGCGCTGCCGTTCGGCTGCCTGCTCGGCGGCACGGGCAGTAGCGGCATCGAATTGTGCGCCCCTGGTAACCTCTGCCTGCTGTTTTGCATCTGTACGCTGCCGGTAGCGTGCTTCGAGCTGTTGCGCCTGGGTTATATCGGCCTGGTAGTTGGTTGCGATGCGCCCGGCCTCGTGCCGTGTTTGCTCGGCATCGGCCGCCGCCGCTCGCTGTTGCTGTTCGGCCTTGTGGGCTGCCTGCTCGGCGGCTTTGCGCTGCTGTGGTGTAGCGCGCTCGCCAAGAGCGTCGGCCTGCTTGCGGGCCTCGATCGCCTTTACTTCGGCCTCAGTGCGCGCCAATTCGGCCTGCCGGGCACGTGCCTCGGCGGCGGCGATCGTGGCACGTGCCTGTTTCTGATCGGCAGCCGCCATCTTGGCGGCACCGGCCGGGCTGACAACCCCGACGGCCCTGGTTTTGCTGCGCTTGATCAGGCGGCGGATCTTCCCCGCCAGTTTATCGGTCACCTTGAAGATCGCCTCGAAGATACGGTCGATCGGTTTGCGCAGGGTCGTGATAATCTTGACGATCAGCCGTGGGATGCCGTCGAGCCGCAGTAGCTTGGCGAACAGGTGCAGTACAAGTGGAATAGCATCACTGAGCACCTTTTCAATATAGTTGGCGGCGCTGTCGATTGAGCCTTCGAGAATGAATTCGACTGAGTCGAGAATGTTGCCGATCAGGGCGATGACCTGCTTCCCGTTTTCGAACAGGAAGCGTAGGAAGGCAATCAGGAGTTGTGCCGCCTTGAGTGCCGCGCCGGCCGGGCTCATCAAGCTTACCATCAGCTCAACTCCAGCCACCACCAGGCGCGTCATGATGAACTCTTTCAGCGCTGCGATCAGGGTGTCGACCACGCCGCTGAACGCCTGTGAGGCAAGCTTGATCAGCTCACTAAACGGATCTGAGCTGCTGAAGATGCGCGCAATCGGGTTCTGCTGTGCTTCGGCTGCCTCTTCGCTCGATCCCTGCTGTGCCGCAATGCCGGCAAACTCGGCAGGGGCTATCACCATACCAGCCACCGCCGCACCGTAGCGCCTGGTAATGCGCTGTTTGATACCCTCAAGACCGAATTGCAGGATATCGAGTATCAGCCGGATCATTGCCCGCAGGCTGAATTCGGTTGGGATGGCGATCCCTTCCTGGGCCAGGTTGCCGAAGAGCCAGCGCTGCAAGCCGCCCATCAGATGCTTGAGGACATTGCCGGCAAACTGTTTGAATCCTTTCCCGATGGCTTTGAAGAGATTCGTGAGAAACGGTACGATACCGCGAATGATGCGCCACGCCAGGCGCGCCATGCGGCCAAGCAGCTGTGCCAGTGCCTTTGCCAGCCCGACAAGTGTGTCGATGATGCCCTTGACGGCATTCCAGGCATGGTGCAGCAGGCCCTGATTCTTCGCCTTCAGTTCGCTTATGCGTTGATCGAGCTCTTGTACCTTCTCGTTGTATTTGGTCGTCAGTTGTTCGGCAAGCTCATCCTGCTTCGCGGCGACTTCGCTGCCCAGGTCGTTGAACTGTGCGGCAATCCGATCCTGTTCCTCTGCGGCGATCGCCTGCAGGTGTGCCGGCAGCGCGGCTTTGGCAGCCTCGATTTCGCCTACCCCCTGTTGGATGCGCGCCTGTGCCCGGCCAAGTTCGGCACTGATATGGCGCGTGATTTGGGTGATCACTGTATTGAGAAACTGCTGATAGTGCTGTTTACCCTGCTCGTAATACTGGTTGATCTCACCGGGCAGCCCGGCAAACTGGTCACGCACCCAACGCATCGCACCGAAAAAACCAGAATAGCGCCGGCGTTTGTAGGCGTTGACCTCGCGAGCCACAAAAGCCTCAAAGATCTGCCGGGCACGTTCGGCCCCTTCGTCGAAGCGGCGCACGACTTCGGTATCAAGTGGATCGAGGATGGCGGCAACCTCGTGGCTGGTACGCTGGTAGATCGTATCGAACTGGGCTGCAATGCGGGCGCGGTCGGCCTCTTCACCGGTTTCGGAATGTTCCTGGGTCGCTGTGACAGCGGCCATGCGTTCACTGCGCACCGCATGCATCTCACTCAGCCCCTGAGCAACCGTCGCGGCGGCTTCGCCGCGTGCCGTATCGAGTGTGCCGCTTTCGGCCCGGCGATAGGCGGCCGGTGCACTCGCAGCATCAGCCTGGGCGATATCACGTGCCGTCAGCGCGGCAGCCGCCTGTGGTTCGTGCAGCTCGGCAAGCTGCTGTGGAGTGATATCGGCATCGCGTAGCTGGGTGTCGAGTCGGCTACGGTTCTGGGCAAAAGGTGACTCTACATGCTGATCGGGCAGCGGTGATGGAACGGCGGCAGCAGGCTGGATGGCCGTGGCCAGTGGCTGTGGGCCAGGATCATTACCCGGTCGTGCTGTAACCGGTTTGGGCGTCAGGCCGCCGGGATCTGGTGGGCGGGTAGCGGCCGCTTCGAGCGGCCCGGTAGTGGCGGCGGTTCCGGTGGCTACCAGTTGCTTCACGCCGTTACGTACGCTGTTGAGCCGGCGGCCATCCTTGTTCTGGTCGGCTTCATGCAGGTTGCGCGGTGCG
>CALLZL010000628.1 GCA_937859575.1 uncultured Chloroflexota bacterium | reverse complement strand
GTGCTTCAAGCGGTAGCCGGATCGCCAGATCGAGCGACTGCCCGGCATCGGATGGTATGTTCCAGCGCCGCTGCTGTTCGATGGCCTGGTACCTCATGGCAGCGATACCCCCTGATGGTTGTTGATCGGATGGGTAGGCGCAACGGCCGTCGGCCCTTGCAGGCTTTCGATAGTGATATCGATCCGATTCGTCAGAAAGTAGTATGCAAGCTGGCGGCGGATCTCATCAAGCCGCGCCGCCACTGTTGCCGCCGGGATATGCAGCGCCCCACCGAGCGCGGTATGTACGCTGGGGACCGTGAACCCGGTATTGGCCCGCGCCAGGGCCTCCAGGCGTGCGGCCGAGCCGCTGGCAGCCGCAAAGTTACTGCTGAGCCAGGCATCGAGCCCGGCCATGTCGCGGTAGCGGCAGCGGGCGGTATAGCGCAACATATTGGGCGGATGCACAGCAGCATCATAGATCGCAGTTCGCGCTACCCGTTCCGGCCCGTCGCGCATGGCGATATTGGTGGCCGGTGAGATCGGTACGAGATTGGCAAGATCATTGCCTGGCCCGCCCAGTGATTCGGCCGAGGTACCGGCCAGCAGGTGGCCACGCTGATACTGCGGTATTCCGCCAACACCACGCAGAATGTTAAGGCCGGGTGGATTAGCCGAGGCCGGGCTACCCTGGCCGTGCGACGCACTACTGATCGGATCGCCGATCGCCCCCGTTGCACGGCCGTAGCTGTCGAGGCTAAGCGGTGCATAGCGATGGGTTGGCGGCTCGGATTGACGCTCGGTTTCGACCATGAATGGTGGGGCACCGAGTGGCCGGAACATCGCTTCGATGCGGTCGAGGCCGGCATTCATCACCACAACTTGCCGGGCTTCGTCGCCGGCCGCCTGCACATCACGAATCCCCTGAAGCGCTTCGTCGCCGATCGCATCAAGCCGTTCGCCAAGCTGGCGTGCCAGCGATGGTGTGTTGTGCATCAGGCCGGGGCGGCCATCGGCCCCACTGATATACACACGGCGAATGTTTGTGATTCGTTGGCTCAGTTCGCCCCATGTACCGCTCGCCATCTCGATCGTCGCCCGCCCACCAGTAATACGGCCACGCAGGGTATGCTGCTCGCTACCGAGCAGAAACGGCTGCTCGCGCAACTCACCGGCCATGCCCGCAACCGGTGTACCGCTATCCTCCGTCCCACCGCCGCGAAACAACCCGCGCACCCGCTCGATCAGTCGGTCGATCGCCCGATCAACTACGTGTCGCACCCGCTCGATCACGCGCTGCACCCCTTCACCAACATTGCCCAACCCGAGCACACGTGCCAGCAGATCGATCGCCAGCGGCAGCAGGTTGGCAAGTGTCTGTTCGACACGCTCGGCGGCCGGGGCCAGCACACCCCGCGCAATATCGCCAATGGCATTCACGACCGTTTCGACAAGGGCAGCCAGACGCCGGGCCTGTTCGACCAGAAAGGTGAACAGGTTGTAGGCGGTGATGATCAGGTTGATGATCGCGCCAAGCGGGTTGAACATGGTGATCAGGCGGGTGATCGCCGCAGTAATGATCCGTTCGAGCAGGAAATCCTTGATTCCGTCGAGCACCATATCGCGCAGGCTGGCGAGATCCTCCTGGATCCGCTCCCAGAGCGCCGACCAGCCGCCTTCAAGCAGAGTTTGCAGGTAGCTTGCCACAAACTCGATTGCCGCAACCGCCTGCTCGCCTATCAGGCGCACGGCACGCTCCCGCAGTCGATCCCACGTCAGCCCCAGGATCTGCTGGATGATACTCAACACCCCCATCAGGTCGAAGCGTTCGGGTAGTGTGATTCCCGCCCCGCCCACCAGCGTACCATCCCACGGCCCCAGCTGCTGCAGTAGAATTAACACCCCCCCGAGTGTTTAGGTTCGGGGGGGGAGTGTGCTCCCCCCCCCGCCGATAGCGCCCGTCAGCCATGCGATAATACCGGCCTGCAGGTGGCTGAGGAAGTTACCGGCAAAGCGATCAACACCATCGAGAAAGGCGCGTACCAGATGGCCGACAAACGCACCCGGATCATCGATAATCAGCTGCAAGGTCTCTTCGGCCCGGCCGATGAATTGGTAGAAGCGCTCGGGATCGATCCCGGCCACCTCAAGCACCGCTTCAAGCACCATACGTGCCAGTGCGCTCCAATCGCCACTGAGCGCCGCCTGTGCCGCCGCAAGGGCAAACTGCACCGCAGATTCAAACGCACTGATGATTGCATTCAACCCGGCCCGCAACACGCTTGCAATCGCACTCACCACTGCCCGCAATCCTGCGGCGATCGCCGCCACCAGTTCGCGGGTAGCGGCGACGGCCGTCTCGATCAGGGTATTCAGCGCGGCTGCCAGTTCGGGGAAGATATCGCCGAGTAGTTCTTCAACCAGCCGGCTCAGGAGCGCACCAAATGCAGCGATCGCATCGCTGATAAAGTGGGCCGCTGCATCGATCAATGCTTCGGCAAATGCAACTGCCGCATCAAGAATGGCATTGACTGCTGCCCGCACCGCATCGAAGATCGCGCCAATCGCATCGGCAAGTGCTGCAAGTGCAGAACGTACCGCATTGACCGCCCGATCCCACCAGCTTTCTTCTGCCGCAGTCCGTTCGGCGGCACTACGCTCCTGCGCGGCTGCCTGTTCGCCCCGCGCCACTTCATGCCGGGCATCACGTTCGGCCGCATCATAACGTTGGGCAATCTGCTGCTGGTCGGTTGCAACCCGTTCGGCGATGGCATGTTCATCACTGCTACGCTGCGCCTGCGCCTCAACTTCCAGATCGGCCACCGCAGCATACTGCGCATCGAGGGTCTCTTGCCGCGCCTGCTGGATGGTGGTACGCGCCTCGGCCACACCGGCACGCTGCTGTTCATCGGCCGCCGCAGACTCGGCTGTCGCCTCGGCCTCGGCAGTCGCAACGGCTTCGCTCCGCTGCCGATCGCGTTCATCCGCCGCTCCCTCGGTCTGAGCCTGGGCCTCAGCCGC
>CALLZL010000627.1 GCA_937859575.1 uncultured Chloroflexota bacterium | reverse complement strand
ACGGTCGATATCGACATAACCTTCAGGAATATTTTTGGCTGATTTGGAATATGAGCGTGTGTTTGGCTGGCACGCGGAGATGGCATCGTTGCCGCCAGCCATGACAAAGACTTTATCCGGCTGGTGATCGAGTACGTCACGTTCCAGGCGAGCCAGCAGATTGAGCAGGGTGTCTCCGCCGACGCCCGCATTGATGATCTCACAGGCGGGCAGCAGCGGCCTGAGCGCGTCGATATATCCTGCGCCATACAAGCCTTCCGTCAGGCTGTCGCCAAGGCAGATCAGTTTATCAGCCGCGGGAACAAAAATCCCCTCAACGCACAATCGATGAGGGGAACACACTTCTGAAGATCGGGCGAACTAGTCGCCAACCGCCGGTTCCGGCTCATTTTGCCAGAACTCCGGGTCATAGGCGGGAAGTTCGCAGCGCAGCGGCTTATCCTCGCGGAAGCCGAAGGCGTAATCTGCCTGCATGAGCTGGTGAACCTCGCTTGTGCCTTCGTAGATCCCCGCGCCCTTGCTGTTGCGCAGATAACGCTCAACCGGATATTCGTCGCTGTAACCATAGGCCCCATGGATCTGGATCGCATCATCGGCCGCCTCGAACGAGCTCACCGTCGAGTGCCACTTCGAGAGAGTTGTTTCGCGTGTGTTGCGGCGACCGGCATTCTTCATCCAGCCGGCACGGTACACCAGCAGGCGGCTGGTGTCGAGCTTGCGTACCATATGGCTGATCATACGCTTGACGAGTTGATGTTCGGCAATCGGCACGCCAAAGGTATGCCGCTCGCGTGCATAGCGCAGGCTGGCTTCGAGCGCCGCCTGGATCAACCCGGTAGCGCCGGCCGCAACCGTATAGCGGCCATTATCGATCGCCGTCATGGCGATCTTGAACCCTTCACCCTCTTCGCCAAGCCGATTGGCAGCCGGAACACGCACATCCTGCAGCACAATCGCACCGGTATTGCCGGCCCGTACACCAAGCTTGCCATGCAGCGGGTAGCTGCTAAAGCCGGGAGTATTGCGCTCGACAACGAAGCACGAAATACCACGATTCCCTTTCTCGGGATCGGTTTTGGCAAATACCAGGAAGTTATCGGCAATATCGGCCAGGCTGATCCAGATCTTTTCGCCATTGAGAATGTAGCTATCGCCATCACGGCGAGCCGTCATGCGCATGGCACCCGCATCAGTGCCGCTATCCGGCTCGGTCAGCCCATACGCGGCGATCTTTTCGCCGCTGGCCTGCGGCAGCAGAAAACGCTCCTTCTGCTCTTCGGTACCCCACTGGAAGAGCGTGAGCGAGTTGAGCCGGGTATGCCCGCTCAGCACGACGCCCAAGAAGCTATCGACACGTTCAAGCTCCTCCCACCCCCCCGCCAGCGAGAGGTAGTCCATCCCCGCGCCGCCATAGCGAACCGGGATACAAATGCCCAGCAACCCCAGA
>CALLZL010000626.1 GCA_937859575.1 uncultured Chloroflexota bacterium | reverse complement strand
GCCGGTACGCCGCACGAGGTGGCTGCACAAGCGATGGCACTGATCGAGGCGGGTGCCACACGGGTGGAGTTTGGCACACCGCATGGCTTAAGTGAACACGAAGGGCTGCGGCTGCTCGGCGAGCAGGTGTTGCCGTTGTTGCGGGGAACCTATGGCCGCTGATGAGTTCGAATTGTACGACCTTGCGCTGGTCGTCGAGGCAATCGAGGGTCACTGCACCTGCAGCATGACCGTTGGTGATACGGTGTTTGTGCGGGGCGGCAAGCTGAGCCTGCCTGATGGTGCCGATTTCTGCCTGTATGCGTTACAGGCCGCCATCCCGCTGTTGCCGGCCAAGCAGCGCCTCAACCACCCGGCCGACTGGATAGAGACCGATTCTCGTGTGACCTGCCCTGATCCGGCGTGTCGCCTGATTATGCGGATCGACCGTATCGGCCGGCGCACGCTGCGTCACGATGATGTCAGTGCAGTGCGGTTGCCATAGCATGGAGCGCGACGGTCGTCGCACTCCATGCTATGGCATGGTTTACCGTACGAAGATGATCCGCCCTTCGCCACCCAGAGCGTAGCGCGCATCACCGGCCGGAATGGTTGGTCGCCCAGTTGCACCGACCGGGAAGCTGAGCAGGTATTCGACCCATGCCTGCTCGTAGGTGGCCGGGAACTGTACGGTGTTGCCGTTGGCGGCAAACCAGGGGTAGTTGTCGCCGCCGGCGGCGGTGAAGCTGTTGGTCACGATGGTGAGATTGGGTGCTCCGGCGGCCAGTATGCCATCCTCGATGATCCAGGTACCGTCGGCAAGTTGTGCCGAGCGCACGCGTTCGCCGGGGGTCGTAACAACACCGGCTGTGGTGATCTGTTGTGCCGGGCGTGTTGTGTCGATCACGATCCGTAGCCCGGCGATCTGCAGGAACTGCCCGCCGCCGATGCTGCTGGCCGAGCGCTCGAGGATGCCTTGCAGATCTGCCGGGGTTACCTCGCGCACCGCCGTGACCGAATTGGTGAGGAAGGCCAGTACGTCGAGGGTGTTCTGGCGCGAGATGCTTCCCGGCACCACCCCGCCGGCCGGTAACAGGTCGCCGGCATTCTGGCGAATGCCGCCGCCATTCTGCACCGCGATCACAGTTGCATCACGGGCCGGCAGGCCGTTGAGCGGCGCTTGTTGATCGTAGTAAGCAAGAAACGCATCGGCGATCAGGTTGCCGGCGTTTGACTCACGGCCACGCACGGCATCGCGTGATACATCAAGCGCAATCTCGGTATCGATCAGTGGCTGCTGCAATGCGGCAAGGCATGCCTGTACCGGATTCACCACACTGCTGACGATCGCCGGGTTGGGTGTCACAGCATCGCTGATGCCGAGCGACGTGGCAGCGGCACTGGTTGGGATGACACGCCGTGGGTAACTGGTGGCGGCATTGAAGCTTGCCACTTCACCATTGGCATCGAAGGTCACATCGAGATTGCCGAGATACTTGTAGTTCCCGGCGGTTGTGACGATATAGACTGTGCGACCGTCGGCGTCGAGTTGGGTGCTTGGGTAGCTGCCGACAATCGGTGCTGCTTCGCCGGGAAGCAACTGGTCGGCGCTGTTGGCGAGCAGTTCGTCGCCGCCGCCGGCCACAGCAATATCGATGCCGCGCACCTGCGCGATCAGCGCCCGGTCGTTGGCGATATCCTGCAGGTGGCTGACGAAGATGATCTTCTTTATGCCATGATCGTTCTGCAGGCGATTGATCTCTTGCTGCACCAGCAGCGCTGTACCGGCGATATCACTGGTGGTGATCTGCACATCACGCGGTGATGAGATCGTGCGCAGAATGGGTGTGATCGCACTGACGATCCCGAAGCGCTGGCCGCTCACACTATCGATCGTGATCATGGATCGCGATACAACCCGCCCGTTCATGCTGCTGCCGACGATGATACCGTCGGTGTCGATCAGATCGGCAAAGCCCGGTTCGGCCGAAAAGTCGAGATTCGAGCTGAGGAATGGCTGGTTGAGTACCCCGTTGATCCGGAAGCTGCGAATGAAGCGCTCGAGAAAATCAGGGCCGAAGTCGAATTCATGATTGCCGAGAATGTGGGCGTCATAGGCGATCTGGCGCTGTGCGACTGCATCATACACAGGTGTTGTGCCGGGATTCGGCGGCAGTGAGCATGCAAGGGTCGAGCTGGCGAGGAATGCATCGCCGGCATAGACATTTACGACTGCACGGCGATCGGCGCGTGCTTGCGCGATCTGCTGGTCAGTCAGTGTTTTGAAGGCTGCCACACCGCCTGCCGGCAGAGTGACGCCGCCAATACTGGTGTTGATTGGCAACAGCGAAGATTCACCGTCGTTATTGTGGAGAAGCGTCAGCGAGCCGGCACCATCGGGGTCGATCTGCGAGTAGATCGTTACCGTGCCGCTGATCTCATTGGCGACCAGCAGGGTGGGTTTGCCGGTTGGGCTGCGGGCAGCCGGAACAAATACCAGCACTTCCGGGCCGCTGTCGGGGCCGACGGTTGCGCCGCTAAAGACACGGTTATTGGTATATTGTACGAAGGTCGGTGCGTTGGGGTTGGTGATGTCGTAGATCATCACACCGCCCTGGCGCTCGAGGCCGATGAAGGCATAGGTGCGCCCGGCGATCGTGCCGACCGCCAAGCCTTCCGGCTCGGGGCCTTTGTTATCGCTGCGACCGTCGAAGTCGTTTTCGGTATTATTGGCGTTGAAGAAGGCCGGATTGGTGGCTGCAACATACTGCTCGAACCGATCGCCACTATCGTATACCAACTGGCCGTCGCTGCTCCAGATCGAGAACGAACGCGCCCCGAAGACATGGATTCGATCGTAGTCGCCGTCGCCGTCGATATCCCCATCGGCGCGGCTGACGGTAAGGCGCCCCAGGGCCGCATTGTTTTTGAGTGCTGCCGCATTGGGGAAGACGGTTGGATCGAGGCGGTAGGCATTACTGCCAACCCGCACCTCTTCGGCGTACGTAGCGTAGTCGCGTGCATCCCCCTCATTTGCCGTCACCAGGAAGGTCTTGCCACGGTAGCGATAGCTGTCGATCGTATCGGGCTGATACATGCCGAACACCGGCCAGTTGGCGATGTTGATCGCCCCATCGCGGTCACTGGCGTCGAGGCCATTGCCGGGCAGGCTGTGATCTTTGAGGCCAAGTGATGTGACGGCGATAAATTCGTTGAAGCGCAGATCGAGTACGGCGAGCGCATTATTCTCTTGCAGGGTTACATAGGCGTATTTGTTGTCATCCGAGATGGTGATATATTCCGGTTCGAGGTTCTTCTGCACCGCATCCGGGTGGTTGGCTGTCGGGCCGAAGATTCGCACATTCGGGTCGAAATCATCGCGGCATTTGCCGCCGACTTCAAAATGCTCGAATCCGACGGTGACCACATCGGCATCGCGCAGTTTGCGCGTACCCATCCAGACCGGGATGATGCTGACGCTGCCGTATGGATCGATGGTGTAATCGTCATTTGGCTCACCCTCGTTCGCCACCAGGATCTGCTGACCGTTAGGGGTAAAGGTCAGCATATCGGGCAGGGCACCAACCCTTACCCTGTTGATATACGTACCGCTGCGGTCGAAGAATACCACCGAACCCGGATCGGTCTTTGGTACGGCTTCGACAGCGACGGCGACAAGATTGCCATTGGCGGCAACACTGTTCGGGCCGGCCCCATAGGGCGAGAGGTCGATGCGCTGCGTGAGGGTCGGCAATGCCGGATTGCGTACATCAACAATATCAAGCGAGTTGTCGCTCGAATTGGTGATGTACATTGTATCGCGCAGCAGGGCGACCGTTTCGCCCGAGGTACCGCCAAGGCCGGTGGCATAGGTGCCGACCGGAGCGAAGGCTGGTGGTGGGGCGGCGGGGCGCGCCGCGCTTGCCGGAGTGACGCCAAGGTTGCCGAATAGAACAGCTACCAGCGCCAGCAGCATCAGAAACCGTACATACATGAAGCCTGATCCTCCCTCTTCTTTCGCTTGTTTCCATGCACCACAGCGGATGTCCGCAATCCGCCACCCATTGGGCAAACGGCAATCGCAGGCATAACCGTGCCGGAACGACACTTGCTCCGACCTGTATTTTCCGGGGCTTGGCATGGAACTGATGTGAGTATCAGGGGTCTGTATTAAATGCGGGTGGTCTGTTTGTTAAGTAGCGATAAAAGAGAAGTAACAGTCTTTTCAGAAAGGCACATTATAGCGAGCTGCAAACGATTGATCATTGGGGCCGTGCGCATCCGGCGCACATGCGGGCGGGACGCCCGCGCTCTTCGTGCAAGCGGCAGGGCGTATGCGTTCTCTGTCGCCGCGCCCCTGAGCCTGGGTGTCATCCTGAGCGGCGTAGCCGCGAAGGATCTCTCGGCGGAGAGGGAATGACGATTCTGCGGGCGGCGCTGCCCCCGCGCCCCAGGTAGAGACGGCCCGGCGGGCCGTCTCTACGCCCTTTTTCGGAATGACGCGCGGTCGCTGCGGCGCCGCGACGCGGTAGGGTGGGTAGCGGCCACGCGGCCATGGGGGCGGTACCGCGACGCGGTGGGGTTCGGATCAACGCACCGCCATGCCGTTGGGGCGTCCCAA
>CALLZL010000625.1 GCA_937859575.1 uncultured Chloroflexota bacterium | reverse complement strand
TGCTGCCGTTCCTCTCTGATCAGCTGAATGTCGATCTGACAACAATTAGTGTGCTGGTAACGGTGCAGCTGCTGGTCTCGATTGTCAGCCCACTTGGCGGCATGCTGGCCGATACCCGTGGCGAGCGGCTGACGATGCTGCTCGGCATGGGGCTCTTCTGTATCGGCGCACTGGTCTGTGCGCTCGGGGTTACCTTCGCCTGGTTTTTTGTCGGCTATACCCTGATCGGCCTGGGCCTGGCGATCTACCAGCCGGCGGCACAATCGTATCTGAGCGCACGATCATCGTATGCGCGGCGTGGTCGGGCCCTTGGTGTCTTCGAGACTTCATGGGCCGCAGCGGCACTGGTGGGGGTCTTCCCATTGATGGAACTGGTGCAGCGAACGAGCAGCACGTCGCTGACTTTCTGGATCCTGCTGGGTGTAGGGATCGCATCGCTGTTGCTGATGGGGCTGGCGCTACCACCGACACCGAGGCATGCTTCGGCCGAGCGCATCCCGATCGATTGGGCGGCGCTGCGCACCCAGAGCGCGATTGCGGTGCTGCTGTTTATCGGCCTGGTGTTGATGGCATACGAAGTGTATCTGGTAGCGCAGGCATCGTGGTTGAAGGATGCGTTTGATGCCGATGAACGAACGCTCGGGCAGATCTATGGGGTAGTTGGCATTGCCGAGTTGATCGGATCATTCGGCGTGATCGCCTTTGTCGATCGGATCGGCAAGCGGCGATCGGTAGCGCTCAGCTTCGCGCTCTCGGCGCTCTTGATGCTGCTGTTGCCATTTACCGCCGGCAATTGGGTCTTGTTGCTGATCGCGGTCTTCTGCTTCTATGCCTGTATCGAATTTGCGATCGTCGCCGCCATCCCACTGATGTCGGGCGTCGCACCAACGGCCCGTGGCACGCTGATGGCGCTCAGTGTTGCGGTGGTTGGGGTAAGCCGGGTTGGTGGGGCGCAGATCAGCGCCCCGCTCTACCTCTCGGCCGGGATGCTGGCCAATGCAGCCCTTGGTGCAACCGTTATGGCGCTGTCGCTCTTGCTGCTGCTACGCGTGCGCGAGGTGGAATGATCCGCCTACCACCCGTGGTACACCCTATAGCGAAGTGCAGAATCATTGAACCATCCGAATCCTGGGAGTGCGGGCGTCTCGCCCGCATGCGCGCAAGATGCGTGCGGTCCCAATAATCAACCATTCTGCACCTCGCTATAATCGGTGGGATCAGCTCCCACGGTAGGTACTGTAGGCCCATGGAGAAACCAGCAGCGGAACATGATAATGGGCATCGGCAGCGGCGATACCAAAGCGGATCGGCACCATATCGAGGAACGGTGGCGTTGCGAGGGATACCGCCTGATCGGCAAAGTAGGCACCGACGGCGAAGACCAGTTCGTACACGCCGCTGGCGAACTCGCCACCCTGCAGCAAGGGCGTGGCAAGCCGCCCGTCGCTATTGGTGATGGCGGATGCAATCAGGATGCGATCATGCGCGTGAATACGCCAGAGCGCAACGGCCATGCCGGCCGCTGGGCGGCCATGCATGGTATCGAGCACGTGGGTTGTCAGGCGCCCACTCACGACGCACCACGGGTCAGGGTCAGGCGCAGCAGGCCATATGCCGAGAATGGATCGCTATAGACCTTGATGCGCGGATCAGTGCTCGATTCGGCCATCGGGTCGCGGGTGCGATTCTGCGCCTCGAACGAGACACTTGCCATCTGTGGGAAGCGTTCGAGCAGCCGTATGCCGATTTCGTGCAACAGATGCTGGATCGACTCACTGACGAATTCGTGGAAGACCACCTGCATCAGATCGGCGACCTGTTCGGCAGCAATATAACGGCTGTGGTCGCTTGCCACCGCAT
This sequence comes from uncultured Chloroflexota bacterium, assembly GCA_937859575.1. Taxonomy (GTDB): domain Bacteria; phylum Chloroflexota; class Chloroflexia; order Chloroflexales; family Roseiflexaceae; genus CALLZL01. Next base: position 3,530 of record CALLZL010000625.1, on the reverse strand, counting down.
CGGCCGGATCGGTATAGCTCCAGGAGACATCGGCATAGATGAAGAGCGGCCGGTCGCGCCGTTCGGGCAGTGTCGTATAGCCGTCACGCACGAAGCTGGTAAAGGCACTGCCGGTTACCTTCAAGAGCTGCATGCCGACACGGCCACTGCGCAGGGCGGCGATCCGGCTCTGCTCGCCCTCGCGGACAAAGTCGATCTGTGCGGTTGTGTAGTCGTCGTGTGAGCGACGGAAGAGCAGATCGCTTGCGCCAAAACCGCCGGCTTGTGGTACCTGCGCTGCGGGAAACGGCAATTCGCGGCCACTGAGGCGCAATCCATGCATCTGTGGATAGGTGGCAAGGAACTTGTGCCCAAGTTCGGCGAGCAACCCTTCGATGGTGGCACCCTGATACGCCAGCGTTTCGCGTAGCACGAAATTCTTCATGCTATCGGTCGCGACAACCTGCGAATTATCACCGCGTGTATACGCTGGCAGGAAATTGTCGCCAAAAACCTCGACATCTACTTCGAGGGCGAATAAGATATTCGGCCTGCCGCTGAATGCCGATTCGGGAATGGCCGCTACCCCGCTGAGTGGCGTGGCATATACCCGATAGACCGGGATGGCGAGTTTGCCGTAGCTGATGTCGTAGCTGATGGAAAGGGGCATGGGGGTCTCCTTCGTGGGCTGCAGAACCGATGAACCACACAACGCAGAACTGATGGCCCGACACGTCAGGATGTCACTCGATCCTCCAGCCGCAGCCAGGCAATCGCGGCAATCTCTTCCAGTGCGGCGGCAACTTCGTCGGTGGGCGAATGTGCCAGCCGCAGGCGAAACTGATCCAGAATCGACGCCTTTGTCTGACGGCGCACACAGATCACAAACGGAAAACCAAAACGCGCGCGATAGTCACGGTTCAGCCGGGTAAACTCGGCGAACTCGGCTGCGCTCAGGCGATCAAGCCCCACCGAAGACTGTTCCACGGCCGATTCCGGAGTTAATGCATTGGCGATGGCCGCTTTGCCGGCCAGATCGGGGTGTGCACGGATGAGCGCCACCTGCTGGTCATAGGGTGCTGCCCGCATGGTCGCCACCAGCACATGATACAGCTGCCGCAGATCGACAAATGGCCGCTGCTCCCAGCTCTGTTCGACAATCCATGGTGGCCCTTCGAAGACAAACCCCAGGGCAGTCGTGAACGCCTCCTGATCAAGCTGATTGAGATCCGTTATGGCTAATTTGCCCAAAATGTGCCTCGTGTGTAAACGAAATCAGTGGATATGGTACACTACTATGAACGATTGACGGCGTCAAGTGCGGTTGGCTGAGGTTTGTATAGTTTGTACAGTTGCGCAGGAGCAATCAATGTGGCAGCACTATTATCGTCCGACACAGTTGGCGGAGGCGCTGGCATTATTACGGCAGCATGCCGGGCGGGCGCGTTTGATCGCCGGCGGCACCGATGCAGTGGTCGAACTACAGCGCAGCGGCCGGCCGGTCGAGGTCGCCATTGATCTGAGCGGTATCGGCGGGATGGATGCGGTTGAGGGCGACGGCGGCCGGAGCGGGGATGGCATGCTCGCCACTCACCATGATGTGATCAGCGCACCGGTGTGTACTCTTGGGGCCATGCCGCTGGTGCAGGCATGCCGCGAGATCGGCGCGCCGCAGATCCGCAACCGCGCTACGGTCGTCGGCAATCTGGTCACAGCATCGCCGGCCAACGATACGATAACGGCGCTGGTGGCGCTTGATGCGCAGGTTGTCGTGCAGCATGCCGATGCCCAACGGGTCGTGCCGCTTGCAGAGTTCCACCCCGGCTTTCGGCGCACACTGCTGCAACCGGATGAACTGGTGCGTGCGGTGCGGCTCCCGCTGCTGCAACCCAACCAGCGTGGCCTGTTTCTCAAACTCGGCCTGCGCCGTGCCCAGGCGATTGCGGTGGTCAATGTCGCGGTGGTGGTGACGTTTGCTGGTGAAGCAACCACGACCCCGGTCCAGGCAGTGCGCCTGGCACTTGGGTGTGTCGCGCCCACGATTATTCGTGTGCCGCAGGCTGAAGCAGCGCTTGTCGGCCTGCCGCTGACGCCCGAACAGTGTGTGCGGGCGGGCGCCCTGGCAGCGGCGGCAATCACACCGATTGATGATGTGCGCGGCTCGGCCGCGTATCGCCGTGCGACGATTGAATCGCTGGTGATGCATGCGCTGAGTGGGATTGCCGCCGATGCGATTGCCGCACCGCCGCCGGCGCCGCTGCTGGCGACGGCAACGGTCGAATCGGCACCGCTGCCGTATGATGGGGTGATCCATACCACGATCAACGGCACGGCACACACCCTGGTTGATGTGCAGCAGCTGACGCTGCTTGATGCGGTACGGCATGCCGGTTATACCGGCAGCAAGATCGGCTGTGCCGAAGGAGAATGCGGTGCCTGTACCCTCTGGCTCGACGGCCGGGCGGTGATGGGTTGCCTGGTGCCGGCCGGTCAGGCCCATGGCGCACAGGTGACAACCATCGAAGGCCTGGCGCAGCATGGCGCGCTGCACCCGCTACAACAGGCCTTTATCGACCACGCGGCAGTGCAGTGCGGCTATTGCATTCCCGGCTTCCTCATGGCCGGTGCCAAACTACTGGCTGAAGTCGGCCAACCGGATCGCACCATGGCGCAAGAGGCGCTGGGCGGCAATATCTGCCGCTGCACCGGGTATCGCAAGATCCTGGATGCAGTGGTGGCGGCCGGCGAGCAAGGAGGCGCGTAATGACAACCTTGATTGGCGCGTCGCTGCCGCGCCCCGATGCCTACGGTAAAGTCACCGGTGCGACACGCTACCCCGGCGACCTGGTGCAGCCGGGAATGTTGCGGCTCAAGGTGGTGTTCGCCGGCCGGCCGCATGCTTGCATCGTTTCGATCGATACCGACGCTGCCCTGGCATACCCCGGTGTGGTGGCGGTCTTGACGGCTGCTGATATCCCACATAACGCCTATGGCCTGATCGACGACGACCAGCCGGTGTTGTGTGGCGACCGGGTACGGTTTGCCGGCGACAAGGTGGCGCTGGTTGTGGCCGACACGGAAGCCGCCGCTGATGCCGCTGCGAAGCTGGTGCAGGTAGTGTACGAAGATCTGCCGGCGGTCACTGATCCATTTGCGGCGATGGCCGATGGCGCACCACTGGTGCATGCCGCACGCACCAGCAACATCCTGTACCATCTGCCGATCCGTCGTGGCGATACGGCACAGGCCTTTGCCGAAGCTGATGTGGTGCTCGAAGAGACCTTTCATACCACCTGGCAGGAACATGCGTTCTTGCAGCCGGAAGCCGGGATCGCCTACCTTGACGACACCGGCAGGCTGGTTGTTGAAACGGCCGGGCAGTGGCTGCATGAAGATCGGCGTCAGATCGCCGCCATTCTTGGCCTGGCGGAAGACCAGGTGGTGGTGCGTTATGCCGCGATCGGTGGTGCGTTCGGCGGGCGAGAGGATCTGGCGATCCAGCACCTGCTGGCTCTGGCTGCCTGGAAGCTCCGGCAACCGGTGGCACTGAC
>CALLZL010000624.1 GCA_937859575.1 uncultured Chloroflexota bacterium | reverse complement strand
AAAGAACAAAGAACAAAGAACAAAGAACAAAGAACAAAGAACAAAGAACAAAGAAGAAGAGAAGAAGAGAAGAAAGAACAAAGAACAAAGAACAAGAGAACAAACTGTAGAACTGCAAAACCGATCGCAGAGCCGCCTCGTTCAGAATGATATGGAGTTGGCGGCAGTGCCGCCTCGCGTAATAAGACAAGCAAAGGAGATCCCAGTGACATCAAATATTCCGCTTCTCCCCACGAGTGTGGTTGGATCATACGCCTGGCCGGCCTGGCTGCATACCGCCCTTGCTGCAGCACAGCGTGGCGAATACGGTGCCGACGACATGCGTGAGGCGCAGGATGACGCCGTCGACATGGCGCTGCGCGACCAGGAGGATGCCGGCGTCGATATTGTGACGGATGGCGAGATGCGGCGTGCCGGCTTTTTCACGGCTGCATTCTACGGCCATCTGACTGGGCTGCGCGAACTGCCGCCACGGCGGGTGGTGGGTGTTGCGGGGCACGACCAGCGCGAGAGTTATGAGGCGATCGAGCAGTTACGGGCACCCGGCGGCCTTGGCCTGGTCGATGAGTACAACTATGTTCGTTCACGCACCACGCATGCGATCAAGATGCCATGTGCCGGTGCCTACACGCTCGCGGGTCGCATCAAGCCGGGTGCGGTCTACAGCGATCGAATGGCGGTAGCCTATGAAATGGCCGGCATTATCAATGCCGAACTAAAGGCGCTCGTCGCCGCCGGATCCGACTTCATCCAGATCGACGAGCCGTCGTATGCGGTGCATCCCAACGCTCCACGCGAGTTCGTTGATCTGTTCAACGCCACCGTCGCCGGCGTCGAAGCGAAGATCGGGTTGCACCTCTGCTTTGGCAACTATGTCGGCCGGCCGGTGGCGAAACGCAGCTATCGCCCGCTCTTCCCCCATATTCTCGATGTGCACGCCCACCAGTTCGCCCTCGAGTTCGCCAACCGCGAACTGACCGAGCTTGAGCTCTGGCAGGAGTTCCCGAGCGATATTGAGCTTGCTGCCGGCTTGATCGACGTGAAGAACTACTATGTCGAAAGTGCCGAGGATGTCGCCGAGCGAATCCGTGTCGCGCTGCGCTATATATCCCCCGAGAAGTTGAGCATTGTGCCCGACTGTGGCTTCAGCCAGACGGCGCGCTGGGCCTCGCGTGCCAAACTGCGCGCCATGGTCGATGGCACGCGCATTGTGCGTGCCGAATTGGCAGGGTCGTTGTGATGGGTGTCATCATACGTGCCGGGCGATATCGCACCGGCAGCGCTCGGCGTCACGTATGTATGCGATCATCTGTGCCCGGTATTCTTGGCAGCATATAATGCCTGGTCGGCGCGTTTGATAAGCTGATCCAGATCATCATCCTGCGGCAGGATCTCGGCGATGCCGCAACTGATCGTGATGCGGCCACCGCCATTCGGGCCATCGCTGAGGCCTTCAACGCGGCGGCAACCTACTGTGCCGCGGTTGCGTGGTCGGCAGTAATATCGCAAATTCTTCGCCGCTTCAACCGCCTCCTTCGCCAGGCGCAGATCCTCTTCCGCCTGTTTGCGCTCAGTGATAATCGTGAGAATGACCATAGGCTCTTTCGCTGTGCCGTCGGCATGTCGCGACGCAATCGTCATGCTGCGAAGAGCGCATCGCCGAGCCTTGCACAATTGCACCTTCGACCTGGTTACGCAGTCTGCTGGGATCGACGATAACTGCATGCCCGGCAGTCGCCGCAAAAGGTTAGGAATATGGTAAAGTGTATCGAAACTTACAGCCGGCCTGAAAGTGTGTGGTGACGATTGTGGGACGCCCTGATACCGACCGATACAGATTTGCGGTGCTTGGGTCGTATGAGGCATGGATCGATGAAACGGCCATCCACGTATATCAGTCACATAATGTCCGTGCACTGCTGGCATTTTTGATTCTTGAGGCAGATCGACCGCACGAGCGAATCCAGCTGGCGGCGATGTTGTGGCCCGATGATTCAACCGAGCGTGGGCTAACGAACCTGCGGCAGGCGCTCCACCGCCTGGTGGTGTCGATCGCAAAAGCCGAGGCTGCGCTGCCGGCCGAGCAACATGCACATATGGTACCGTTGCTGCTGGTGCGCCGGCAATCGGTGCAGATCAATCCGGCCGCCACAATCGGCCTGGATCTGCGGGAACTGCTTGATCTCCTGACGGCCGTAGAGTTGCATATGCATCAGCGGCATGTGTTGTGCCAGGAGTGTATCGAGCGTTTGCAACAGGTCGATCGGTTGTATCGGGGTGATGTGCTGGCGGGATCCGGTGGGCGGTTGAGTCAGCCATATAGCGACTGGTTGCGGGGTTTGCGTAAACACGTGCGCGAACGTGTCGTGCAGGGGTTAGAGCGGCTGGCGGTGTACTACGAACTGCGCGAGCAGACCAACGAGGCGATTCGTTGGTACCAACGCATGGCCGATATTGAGCCATGGAACGAAAAGATCCAGCAACGCCTGATTGAGCTGCTGGCGGCTACCGGTCAACGAGCTGCGGCATTGGCACAGTTCGAGCGCTGCCGCACGGCACTTGCCGCAGAGTTCAAGGCTTCTCCTTCGATTCAGACCAGAACCCTTCTATCTCGGATCCAGAATGGTCAGATCCGCAGACCAGATCCACCGTCGTTTAGCGTGCCGGAACTCACAACCCCCCTGATCGGGCGCGAGCAAGATCTGGCGTTGTTGTTGCAGTGCTTTACCGAGGCACGTAACCGGCTGATTACGATTGTTGGGCAAGGCGGAAGCGGTAAGACCCATCTGGCGCTCGAACTGGCCCACTATCAGCGTGGCGGTTTCGCAGATGGGATCTACTTTCTTCCGCTGGCCTCACTCAGCAGCGGTGATTCGCTTGCCCGCGAACTCGCCATCCGGTTTGGCCTGTCGCGCTATGATCAAGGTCGTTCGGATGCCGAGCTGGTGCTGGAGTATGTTCGTGCACGCGATATGCTCCTGATTCTCGACAACTTCGAACAGTTGATCGATGCAGCCGGTTTCCTCAGCGAGATCCTGCAAGCGGCCCCACAGGTGCGCATGCTGGTAACCTCGCGGCAGCCGTTACGCATTGTCGAAGAGCGCATTCTGGTGCTCGAAGGGCTGGCATTTGTGAACCACCCCGGCACTGCCGAGCCCGCCCCCGCCGTACGCCTGTTTCTTGATCATGCCTACCGGGTGCATCCTACATTTGCCCCGATCCCACGAGAAGTAGATGCCATCAGTGCGCTGTGCCGCTTTGTGCGTGGGATGCCGTTGGCGATCATCCTGGCGGCCGGCCAGGTCAACCGACTCTCGCCGACCGATATCCTCAGCCTGTTGCGGCAAGATGCCGATCTGCTGATATCAACACAGCACAATACGCCGGATCGGCACCGGAGCGTGCGGGCATTATTTGAAAGTGCCTGGGGGTTGCTCTGGCCGCATGAGCAACGGGCACTGGCCCTGGTTTCGATCTTTCGCGGTGGCGTCTCGCAGGCTGCGGCCGACGCGATTCTCGCTACCGACAGCATGTGGTCTGTGGCTGCGCAGCAGGCGAATCTGATCGAGGCGCTGGCCGAACGATCGATCATCGCACGCCGTGATCCTACGCGCTACGAATTGCATGATCTGGTGCGGCAGTATGCTGCAGCCGAACTCGCACAACTGCTCGATACCGATGCATATCAGCGTTTACGGCAGAGCTATAGCCGCTACTACCTGGGGTTTGTTGCGAATCTGACCGACGCCATCACCGGGTCGGATGGGCCGTCGGCGCTGCAGGCACTGCGGATCGATCTGGAGAATATTCGGCAGGCCTGGCAATTTGCCGTCGATAGTGCTGATTATGGCACCATGAGCCAGGCGATCCGCGGCCTGCGCGATTTTTATCGGATCGCCGGCATGTGCATCGAAGGTATTGCACTGTTCGATCTCGCAATCGGGCGTCTGCAGGTATTGCCGCCCGATCCGGCGATCCGGCTGGTTATTGCGGATCTGTATGCCGCCGCGGCCGAGTTGTACTATACAACCGGTGATTATGCGGCATTAACGCGGGCCGCCGATGCAGCCATACAGTATGCCGAGCCGGCCGCACTGGCGGTTATTGCAGCGCAGGTGGCGCTTGGCAAGGTCTTCTGGCGGCGCGGCCAGACACAGCAGTCATTGCAGATTCTCGACACAGCCCAGAAGGCGGTACGGGTAGCGCAAACCGGGACACACCAGGAGCGACAGCGGCTGCTGAGTGAGATTCATTATTATCTGGGGGTGATCCACTGGGTTTCGGGCGTGCTTCCCGAGGCGCGGCGCGATCTGCTCGCAGCACTGCGGATCTCGCGTAATCTGGCCTATCGTTATGGCGAGGCGGATGCACTGGCTGATCTGGCACTGGTGCTGATCGATCAGGGGAAGTTTGGCGAGGCGCGCCGTTGCGCCGAGGAGGCACGGCGAATCTATCGCGAAAGCCAGAACAGCAGTGGCGAAGGGCTGAGCCTGTTTAGCCTGGGAGTGCTGGCGCTCTACCATGGCGAAGATCTTGCGGCACTGGATCTGCTGACGATCAGTCGAACACTGCATACTCAGGCCGGCGATCGGCAGAATATCAGTGTTGCCGAGATCTTGTTGTCGGTCGTACAGATGCGGCTGGGTGATTATCAGACGGCATACGAAACACTCAACAGCGGCCTGGCGATCTGCAGCGAGATCGGCCATGTCTGGGCACTGGGGATCGGCCTTTCGTACCAATCGCTGTGGTTGCTGGCTCGGGCCGAATTCCCGGCCGCCGCTGCCGTGGCGCACCAGGCGGTTGATGTCTGCCGGCAGGCCGGGTTGGTCGTGTTTGAAGGGTTTGCCCATGCACATCTGGGGCAGGCCCTGGCAGCCTTGGGCGCAACCGCTGATGCCGAACAGGCCTTCCGCCAATCGATCACCCTGCGCGAACAGATTGGCCAGCGACACCTGCTGGCGGAACCGCTGACCGGCCTGATGCAGCTGGCATTTGCGCGTGGCGATACGGCACAGGCCATATATTACGCGACCAGCATTCTGGAGGTGATCCAGGTGTTTCCGATTGATGTACTCGATCAGGCCGGGCAGGTATGGCTGGCACTCTACAAGGTGCTCCAGGCCGCTGATGATCCACGGGCAGCGCTGATCCGCGATCAAGCCACGACCTGGCTTGAGCAACGGCATGTCAGGCTTTTTGATAGTGGCTACGAGCATCTTTTAATCGAGCAGATACCTGTGCATCAACGGATTCTGGCACTGCGGCCGGTTCTGATCTAGCTGATGGGCCGGCGATACGACCAGCTAGCCTCGTGATCGGGAGGGATCCGATCAGGGGGCTTTTTGATGCAAGCACCTGATTGCAGGAGGAGCCATGAACGCCGCGAAGCCGCCGAGTGTGCCGTTCCATCGCACACGGAGCATGCTGTTTGTGCCGGCATCCCGACCCTCGATGATCGCGAAGGCGGCCGGAAGTGCGGCAGATGCCGTCTGCCTTGATCTGGAGGATGCCGTAGCCCCGGATGCGAAGCCGGCGGCACGATCGCATGTGATTGGGGCGCTGCGCGAGCTGGATTTTGGGCCGCGCCTGCGGATCATGCGCATCAATGCACTTGATACCCCATTTGCATACCGGGATCTGATCGACGTGATCGAAGCCGCCGGCGATCGCCTTGATCTCGTCATGGTGCCAAAAGTCAATCAGGCAACCGATCTGGTGTTTGTTGCGATGCTGCTCGATCAGATCGAGGCGCACCAGGGGTTGGCCCGGCCGATCGGGATCGAGGCCCAGATCGAGACTGCAGCCGGTTTGCTGAATATCCGTGAGATCGCCCAGGCTACGTCACGGCTGGCCGCATTGATCTTCGGCCCGGGTGATTATGCGGCATCGCTACAGATGCCGCTGACAAGTATCGGCGAGCCTGATTCTCACGATGCGTTGTATCCTGGCCATCGCTGGCATATGGTGATGCACACGATCGTTGCCGCAGCACGTGCCAATGGTCTGCGCTGTATGGATGGGCCGTTTGCCGGATTGCGCGATCCGGCCGGGCTCGAACAGGCGGCACGCATCGCACGTGCCATGGGGTTTGATGGGAAGCAGTGTATTCATCCGGCGCAGCTCGCGAGCGTGAATGCGATCTTCATGCCGACGGCGGCCGAGCTGCGCTGGGCCGAAGAGGTGATGCAGGTGTATGCTGCGGCACAGGCTGCCGGCCATGGCGCCCTGGCTCATGCCGGGCGTATGATCGATGCGGCCAATCTGCGTCTGGCACAGGCCATTCTCGCACAGCAGAACCTGCTATAATCACGATCTATGAGCAATCTTCCACACGGGCGCCTGCTGGCGCTGAGCGCCCTGATCGGCGCATTGATGATCGCACTGCTTGCCGCATGTGCGCAGAATCCTCCAACACCAACACCAGTACCGACGGTGCCGCCGACGCCTTCCCCTACTCCGCTGCCGCGGGGTGGAAATCTGACGATCCGGTTGGCCGAGGATGTGACGACCCTCCAGCCGTGGCATCCGGCGTCGCGCGGTGCCGAACAGATCAGCGGGTTGCTGTATAGCGGGCTGATGCGGCTTGATGCAACCCTGCAGCCGCAACCGGATCTCGCGGAGAGCTGGCAGGCATCGGCCGATGGGCGGCTGATCACCTTTACGCTGCGCAGCGGGTTGAGCTGGCATGATGATCGCCCGCTGACGGCCGAAGATGTTGAGTATACGATCGAGGCGCTCCAGGCGATCTCGCCGACGACTGCCCTGCTGTTTGAGTTGCGCCGAATCGAGGAGGTGACGGCGCTGGATCCACAGACGGTGGTATTGCGCTTGAACGAACGGCATGCGCCGATCTTCAGCATGTTGACGGTGCCTATCCTGCCGCGTCACCTGCTGATCGGCCGCGATATTGCTACGCTCAACTTTTGGGATGTACCGATCGGCAGTGGGCCGTTTCAGTTTGAAGATCGTACTATTGGCGCATCGGTGTCGCTGCGCGCTAATCGACTCTTCCATCGTGGCGAGCCGTTGCTCGAACGGGTGGCATTTGTGCTTGCCCCCGACGATGAGGTGGCGGCGGAGGCGCTCCGTGATGGGCGGCTGCTGCTGGCCGAATTGCCGCCGCAGCCGGTTGAGTCGGCTGATCTGCAGTATGGCGATTTCGCCGAAAACGGCTACTATTTTCTCGCGTTGAATACCCGCCCTGGCCGGTTGTTTGCCGATCTGCGAGTGCGGCGCGCACTGGCACTGGCGGTTGATCTGCCGGCACTGGTGGCTGCGGCGACCGATGGTGCAGGCAGCGCGATCGGCAACAGTGCACTGCCTGGTTCGTGGGCCGATCTGCAGCCGGTGCCGACGGCAACGCTTGATCTCGACGCCGCACAATTGCTGCTCGATGAGGCGGGTTGGAAGATCCTCGATGGTGAGCGGATCCGCCGGCAAGGGGATACACCGCTGGCAACAACGCTGTATGTGCGCGGCGACGATCCGCGGCGCATACGGGCCGCCGAGGCGATTGCGGCAGCAGCGGCGGCGATTGGCATGCAGATCGATGTCCAGCAGGCCGATTTCGAAACGACGATTCGGGCACTGGCGGCACCGCCCTACGATTTTGATCTCTTGCTGGCGAGTTGGGTCAATGGGGTCGGTGATCCGGCCTATGGCGATTATGCCTACTACGATCCCGATGATTTCAATCTATTCCATTCAAGTCAGGTGAATCAAGGGGTGGCAGATCTGCGGGCCACGCTGAATATTGTCGGATTTGCGGATGCATCATACGACAATCAATCGCTGGCGGCACGACAGTTGTACGATCCGGTTGAGCGGCGGCGGGCGATCGGCGTAGCGCAAGAGCGTCTTGCATCGCAGCTACCGTACCTCTTTCTCTGGGCTGATCAGGTAGCGGTTGTGGCCGCACCACACCTGACGACGCTCGATGGGCCGTTGGATCTCGATACACCATGGTATTTGTGGAATATCGAGCGCTGGCATCTGCGCTAAGCGTGCTGTAGCTCAGGAATCGCTGCCAAGTGCATGGGCATGCCCCGAATCATACCCCATCTTGATCCAACCGCGTTGGATGGCATAGATCACCGCCATCGTCCGGTCGTTGACCTGGAGCTTTGAGAGGATCGAGGTGATATGGTTTTTGACCGTCTGCCCGCTGATCGAGAGTTCGCCGGCGATCTCTTTGTTCGAGAGGCCGCGGGCGATACAGTCGAGGATCTCGATCTCGCGTGAAGTGAGCGGTGCAAAGAGCGCACTGGTGCGCTCGTCCTCGGTGGCGGCGAGCTCGCGGAACTGATGCAGCACACGGGTGGCGATATGTGGCTTGGCGAGCACACTCTCGTTGATCAGATACTGGCCATGGGCCACCGCACGAATCATCGCCACAAGGTCGCGTGGGTGAACATCTTTTGACGAATAGGCGGCAGCACCGACCTTGATCGCCTGAAAGAGTTGCTCGTCATCTTCGTAGACACTCAAGACGATCATGCCGATGCGTGGATCGCGGCGCTTAATAACGCGTGCCACTTCGAGGCCGTTGAGTCCGGGCAGATTAATATCAACCAGCACCACATCCGGCAGCAGGCGTTCGGCAAGCTTGATCGCTTCCTGGCCGTTCTCCGCTTCGCCGACCACCTCCATGCCGCCGGCACCTTCGAGGCTCCAGCGAATGCCCTGGCGAAAGAGAGGATGATCATCAATAATCAGTACACGAATGAGTTGCTGGTGCGTTGAGGTGTGGCGGCCTTTTGCTGTGGCTACTTCTTTCATGGCGATCGCGCTCCTCACGCGGCTAGTGGCAAGGTCAGGCGCACTTCGGTTCCATGGCCTGGTTTCGAACTGACGGCAAACCGGGCACCAATCAACTCGGCGCGTTCACGCATGCTTGTTAATCCCCAGTTGCTGCGGCCGGCACGCCGCGCCACTTCGTGCGGGTCGAAGCCGGGCCCATCATCGCGGATCGAGAGCGTCAGTACCTGGCCGGTAACCGACATGCGAATCGTGACGGTGGCACCGCGGGCATACTTCTGCACATTCTGCAGTGTCTCCTGAACAATGCGATAGAGCACGATCTCGGCTTCGTCCGGCAGGCGTGGGATAGTATCGGCTTCGAGGATAACGCGCGCACTATACGCATTCATGTAGCCACGCAGATACTCTTTCATGGCTTCTACCAGGCCATGCTCGTGGATGGCGCCGGGCCGCAGATCGGCAATAAACCGCCGGACTTCGCCAAGCCCTTCACGGGTCGCACTGCGCAGCCGGTCGATCATCTGTTCGAGGCGTGCGCTGCCCGATTGCTGGGCAAGCATGGCACAGGTTTCGAGCAGCATGAGCGAGTTGGCAAGCACCTGTGCCGGCCCATCGTGAACTTCACGCGCCAGGCGCACCCGTTCTTCCTCGCGCCCATGAATAACCTGGGCCCGTAACGCCAGCGCCCATGGGTCGCTGGTGCTGCTTGAGGTTATTTCCGTCAGCGAGCTACTGCTCATCTCGATCTGGCGGATGAGCTGATCGAGCTGGCGGCTGACATGCCGCTGGTTGTTCAGTGCCAGGCTCAGATCTTCGCAGCGCTGGCGTAACTGCCCCATACGTTCACCCAGTGCGGCAACGTGGGGGGTACGTAGTTGCAACGCGGTACGATGCTGCAGTGTGACTTCGTCGAGCTGGCGTTCGGCCTGGCGCAGTGATGCACCGATGGTGTCGATCTCGCGGCGTGCCTGCTGCTCGAGATCGCGCAAACGCCCCATCTGTTCATCGACGATTGCTTGTGCCGCCAAGAGCGCGGCGGCAGGTGTTTCGGCGGATTGTTCATCCATTGCTTCACGCCTACGGCGCATCCCACGACATACCCGAGCATTCGCAATCGTGCAATACGTTGCGAATGATGCCAGATGCCGATGATTGCTGAGAGATGACTTGCCACCATACTATACACTACTCGTACACCTTTTTCTAGCATGCCGGCCATTGCTTCGATAGCGGAATTGATTCGAAATAGTGTTATTAAGTATCAGATAGCGCTGTAGGGCGGCGGGCGAAGCCTGGTACCGCCTATCGGCCGCATACTTGATAGGGCTACATCAAACTTACCTCCGAGGGGCCTCGGGGGCGGAGCCGCACGGATTGTGATGTAGCCCTACATCATTGACTCGCCGGAACGGATATGTGATAGTGATACCGGATCGTATGCTGTGGGAAAGGAGATTATCTGATGGGAGGAACAGGACTGGCAGGTTGGATCAGTGGTATGGCGCTGGCCATCGCACTGGCACCGGCGCAGGCTGGTGGAACACCCTGGTTCGTGTGGGCGGTTCCGGTATTGGCGGGTATTGCTCTCGTGCTGTTGCTGTATCGCATGCTGCGCCCATGGATCGATCGGGCAGTATCCGGTTCGCAGCAGTCTTCCGATGATTCGATCATGTGGAGCGGCATTGCTGCATCGAGCGGGTCGCAGCGCCTTGAGAAAGAGGCGGATGATCCACCGCAGGTCAAAACAAGCGCCGAAGAGTTGATGAACTGGGAAGCGGCGCAGAGTTCATCAAGCGACAGCGATAGTGGTTCGTCGAGCGATAGTGGTTCGTCGGGCGATGGCGGCGGCGGCGGCGATTAGCACATGCCGGCCGATGGCTTCCCAGAATACAATGCCTATCAAGCGAGGAATGAGCGCACGAGCGCGACGAACTCGGTGGGGCGTTCGTCTTGCAGCGAGAGCCTGGCACGCTCGACGATATCAAGCCTGGCACGCGGGTTGCGTTTGAGGAAGCCATCGGCGCGGCTGAGCGGGGTGATGGTGGTTTCGCGCCCCCAGATCAACTGCACTGGTTGTT